>JAGLSF010000347.1 GCA_023136305.1 Spirochaetota bacterium | reverse complement strand
TGAAAACGAACGCTGCATCGGCAAGAATCGGCGACGCCGCAACGCTTCTCTTCCCCCTGCTCTTTCTCGGCATGTTCTTCTACTTCCCCCTGGCATCCATACTGCAGGAGGGGTTTACCGATGAGAGCGGGCGATTCTCCCTCGCAAGGCTCGCGGAAATCATCACAGGGCGCTACTATCTCCGTATCATCGGCTTCACCGTGTATCAGGCAGCATTGAGCACCCTGGCATCCATACTGCTGGGCCTTCCAGGGGCTTATCTCCTGGCCAATTTCGAGTTCCGTGGAAAGAGCATTGCCAGGGCCGTCACCACGGTGCCCTTCGTGCTTCCCTCCATCATCGTGGTGCTCGGGTTTGTGATATTCTTCGGGAACAGCGGGCTGCTCAACAGGACCCTCATGAGTGTTTTCAGCCTCGAGGAGCCGCCTCTCAGGGTGCTCTATTCTCTGGGGGCCATCATCCTTGCACACACTTTTTACAACTTTCCGATCTGTGTCCGGCTCGTGTCAGCCGTGTGGGAGCGCATCAACCCGAACCTGGAGCGGGCCGCCCGCAGCCTCGGCGCAAGGGGGATGAGGCTTTTCGGGAGCACGGTTCTGCCGCAGATCATGCCCGGCATATTCGCCGCAGCTGCCCTCATCTTCATATTCTGCTTCACGAGCTTTGCCATCATACTAGTGCTTGGAGGCGGGCCGCGGTATACCACCATCGAGGTGGAGATCTACCGACTCGCCAAGGTGAGCCTCGACCTGAAGGCTGCAAGTGCACTTGCGATCTGGGAGGCTGTGCTCTCGGTGCTCTTCATGTACCTGTACATCAGGCTTCAAAGAAGGGTGAGTTTCGCCGAGAATGTGCAGCTTCGCTACGAACGGCCTCCGCTGAAGAGCATCATCAAATCCCCCTCAGGCACACTGGTCATACTCTATCTCGTCGTCTCCTTCGTCATCATCATCGCACCCATGCTGGCGGCCGCCCACTACTCGTTTCTGAAGCGCTCGGGTTGGGCAGGTGAGCTCACCTACACGCTCCAGTGGTACCGGAGCATACTCACGAAGGTCTCATCGAGCTCCATAGCTGTGTCCTACATACGGGTCATCAGGAACAGTCTCTTTTTCGGGGCCATGACAGTGGCCTTCTCCCTTCCTCTCGGCACCCTCATCGCCTATATCATGGTGAGGAGGAGGCAGTTTATGGGAGGCATCTTCGAGTCCTTTGCCATGCTCCCGCTCGGCATTTCCTCCATAATACTGGGTCTGGGGTACATCAAGGCCTACCAGAGCCTTCCCTGGGATATTACCGGCAAATGGTACGCCATCGCCTTTGCGCACACCGTCATCGCCTATCCCTTTGTGCTCAGGGCAACGACAGCAGTGTTCAGGAAGATAAACCCGCGCCTGCTGCAGGCTGCGGTGAGCCTGGGGGCAAACCGGTGGCAAACCTTCTGGCGCATCGAGCTGCCGCTCATCAAGTCGGGAATCATCGCAGGGGCCACCTTCGCCTTTGCCATATCCATAGGCGAGATCAACGCGACCCTCATGCTCTACAATCCCGAGCTCACCACCATGCCCATCGCCATATACCGTCTCATCTCTTCATATAATTTCTTCGCAGCCTGCGCACTGGGCACAGTGCTCATGGCCATTTGTTTTGCAGTGTTCCTGATCATCGACAAGATGGGCTTCGAGGTAACCTAGATGGATTATGGAGATACATCTTAATGAAGGAACTGAACAGTGAGCCTGGTACTGAAAAAGATTGAAAAATCCTATCCCGAGTTCGATCTCGATCTCACCTTCACGGCAGAAAAGGGCATGCTTCTCACCCTTCTCGGGCCGAGCGGCTGCGGCAAGACCACTACCCTGCACCTCATTGCGGGATTCATCTCCCCGGACAGCGGAACCATGTCCATCGGCGGCGAGGACGTGACGGCCCGGCCGCCCCATCTGAGAAAACTCGGCGTGGTGTTTCAGGACTACGCGCTTTTCCCTAATATGAATGTATTCGGAAACATCGCCTTCGGTCTCCGCATGCATGGCTGGCCGCGGGACCGCATTCAGCGGCGTGTGCAGGATCTTCTCGACCTGGTCAGGCTTCCCGGGTACGAGCACCGCATCGTCACACAGCTTTCGGGGGGCGAGCAGCAGCGCGTCGCCCTTGCACGGGCTCTCGCGCCGGAACCCCGGCTTCTCCTGCTTGACGAGCCCCTGTCTGCACTGGATGCCAAACTTCGTCATGAACTTCGTTTCGAGATTAAGCGCATTCAACGCGAGCTGGGCCTCACCAC
>JAGLSF010000346.1 GCA_023136305.1 Spirochaetota bacterium | reverse complement strand
AAAGGGACTTCGCTTTCACAGCTGGTGATGCAATGCTGCACTTCGCTGTAGACAAATTGTACGGGATGTAATGCATGGACAAGAATACCATTATAGCAATCGTCGCCATATTCCTGCTCGTCATGGTTTTTCAGTTTATATTCCTTCGGCCTAAGATAGAGGAGCGTACCGAGGAGCAGGCCCAGGAACTCATTGAAGCGGAGCAGGAGGTCGATGAGGAGCAATGGGAGGAGGCCATAACCCATCGGGAGGAAAGGGAGGAGCTCATTGTTCCTGCCGAGGATGCGGTAGCGCGCACCATATTCCTCGAAACTGAGCATTACAGCGTACAGCTCTCCAACGAAGGCGCTTCACTGACAAGCATACGGCTCAAGGATTATCTCGACAGTGACGGCGAACCTGTCGAGCTCGTGCAGTATGATGAGGATGATATACGGCCCTTTGAGGTTCATTTCGACCGCCTGAGAAATTTCTCCTACGGTGATCGAACAACCTATTACGTAGAGAAGCTTACTCCCACCACAATCCGGTTCTGGCGGGATTTTGAGGACAGCAAGGGGAACAGCTTCCGGTTCTCAAAGACCTATGTGTTCCAGGAAGATGATTTCATGTTCGACATGCAGCTTCGGGTCGAGCCGCTCTCAGACTATGAGGACCTCTACCTGAACTGGGACAATGTGGCCTACACGCTCGCATGGGGACCCATTCTTGGGCCGATCAGCGTTATAAGAAACCGCTACAACATCACCACACAGGGGTACTACGAAAACAATAGATTTAACAAGGTGTTTAGAGGGGCGGGGGGATGTTCTCTGCGGAGGAGTGAGGCGAAGTACAGCGAGATATCGAAATTTGTGAACTGGGTCGGCGTTACGAACCGCTATTTTTTCATCGGCATCGTACCTGAGCAGAAAAACTTCATATTTGCATTCGACCAGCGGACGCAGGGAAAATACTTTCTCGGTGTATCAGGGGCCTATCACAGGGGCAGAGGGTTCGAAGATACCTTTCATATTTACGCAGGTCCGAAAGAGAGAAAGTTCCTCAGGGCATACGGGTATCGCTTTGACACGGTCATGAGCGGCAGGATACTCAGGCCACTCGTCATCTTTCTCGAGTGGATGATCAAGGGTTTTTACAGCTTCACGAACAGCTACGGCCTGGCCATCATACTCATGACGATAGTCATCAAGATTATACTCTATCCCCTTACCCGCAAGAGCTTTCAGTCTATGCGCAAGATGAGCTCACTACAGCCGAAGATCACCGAGATACGGGAGAAGTACAAAAACAATCAGCAGCAGATGAACCGTGAGACACAGGCATTGTATAAAAAGGAAGGTGTCAGTCCCATGGGCGGCTGCCTCCCCATGATTTTACAGCTTCCCATATTCTACGCGCTGTATACGGTACTCTCGAGCATGATCGAGCTCAGGAACCAGTCCTTTCTGTGGATCAGGGACCTCACCCTGCCCGACACGGTGGCTACGCTCAAGGTTGCGGTGCCGATGCTTGGATACAGGATTGGCGAACAGGGCTTCACCGACATCAATATTCTCCCCTTTGTCATGACGGCGACCACCCTTCTCCAGTCAAAGCTCACATCAGGAAATTCGTCCCAGCAGCAGGCGAAGATGATGACCTATATGTTTCCAGTCGTATTCTTCTTCATCTTCTGGAACATGCCCTCTGGGCTTGTGCTGTACTGGACCATTCAGAATATCCTGACAATCGGTCAGCAGTATCTGATCGATTATCGTATGAAGAAGAAGGGATCGATGACAAAGCCTGAGCCGGAAAAAAAGGCCGTCTCTGCGAGGCGCTCCCTACCGGCGAGGCGGCCCAGTCCATCGAAGAAGAAGAGACGATAGGTAAACTGCTCACAATCAGGGGGTGATGGCATGGTTATTCGTGAATATGAAGGCAGAACAGAGAGAGAAGCGATAAAAAAGGCTTCAGAGGACATTGGTGTTGAAGCCGAGGAACTTAAAATAGAGGTGTTCAGCGAGAAATCCAGATTTTTCAGCTTCGGTAATATGGTGAAGATACGTGTGTATCTCGAAGAAGATGAGGAGGAGGATGCCGCATCGGAAGCAGAATCCTTCTTGAAGGGATTATTCGCCACTATCGGAACGGACGTGAATACCCGTTCCATCGAGGAGGATGAAAAGATATACATCGAGATTATCTCAGACAGCGCCGGCCTCATCATCGGCAAGAGGGGAAAAACCCTCGAGGCCCTGCAGATCCTCGTGAACATCATCGTGAACAAGAAGGGTGAGAGGT
>JAGLSF010000345.1 GCA_023136305.1 Spirochaetota bacterium | reverse complement strand
GGCAGCGGTTTCATACAGTGGATGGTGGACGCCGGATGCGAGGTGGCATCCCACGGCTACGTGCATGACATGCATAAACGCTACGGCGGAGAAAAGGTCTATGCGGGGCATTTTGGGCCTAAAGAAAACGGGGAACAGGTCCGCGACGGAGTGGCCGTACTGAACCGTATTCTGAGAAGCCTGCGTTCGGCCGAGGTACGGGGAATGCGCTTTCCCTACGGCCATTTCAACGAATACACCTATGAGGCTGTGGAGAACGCGGGACTGTCCTGGACGAGCAATGTGGGAATCGATGACTATATCCTGCCCGGGCAGGGGTACGGGAACGCGCCATTTACCATGAAGCTCGGTGAGGTTGAGTTCGATGTGGTGGAGATACCCCTCGACAGTCAGACCTATGACTGGTCAATCTGGGTTGCAGACGAGAAGGAGAACGGGCCCTTTGTGCAGGCTGTGCGGCGCTATTGTACGGCACGACAGATTCCATTCCTACGCACACCTACAGGGGCAGTCAGGGTGTGGCAGCAGCGGGTGCTCGATACCATCGGGAGCGGCGGAATATTCACACTGCTCTGTCACCCCATCAACCTGACGATTCTGTCGCAACGCTGGGGTGACCCTGTGGAGGAGTTCCTCTTTCCCGTGATCGATATGCTTGCGGGGCTGCAGGACGAGGGAAAGATATGGGTGTGCACCTGTGCCCAGCTCTCTGACTTTTACAGACAAATACAAACTAGTTGAAGGAGAACAGGTATGGCAGGAAAGGAACTGAGGATCAGGAGACTGTTTGGAGAGAAGAAAAACCTTGTCATTTCCGAGCTCGGCCATGTCATGGCCGAGCTCGGGGCTGACCTTATCAAGTGTTTTTATACAGGTGACAATTTCTAGGAGGTGGTGGACAATACACCTATTCCAGTGTTTACCATAGGTGCAGAGAAGCTTGACACAGACCTCGCTGTGCTCCAGAAGGCATATGACAGCGTAACACGGGGAGCGCGGGGAATCATATTAGGTAGAAATATCTTTATGGCACAGAACCCTAAAAAGCTTATCGATGCATTGAATGAGGTGATGAACAACGGTGTGAAGCCCGAGGATGCTGCGAAAAAGTACGGTCTGAAATAATCGGCACAACCGGTCCGGAATGGGGAAATACATATATCTCATACTGGCGAGGAAGGGAAAATGTGGAAGGAGACTACCGATAAGGAGGAAAACCTCCTTATCTATACTGAAGAGATACGGGACTTTGTCCCTAATCGTCTCCTCGATTTTCATGTGCATGTCTTTCATGAGGAGACACTGAAAGGGGATGATCCCGGGTTTCCGCTGCCGGGAACCCGTATCAGAAGCTATACCATTCCCGAGCTGATGGATGACATGGAAAAGATATATCCGGGAAAGCACTGCTCAGCCGTGGTGTTCGGTTTTCCCGATTTGAAATACGATTCGGATGTGAACAACCGTTATGTTGCAGAAAACAGCGATCACCACACCGTTTTTCCCTTCCGTCTTGTGAAGCCCGATGAGGACCCTCTGCGTGTTGAAGAGGAGCTTGTGGGTATGCGCTTCCTAGGTGTGAAGCCCTATCTGAACTATGTGAAGGGGAAGCCGCCGGATGAGGTCGAGATCCACGATATGCTTCCTGCAGGGATCATGGAGGTGATTGATAAACTGGGGCTCATGGTTATGCTCCACATTCCGCGAAAGGGCCGGCTTGCCGACCCGGTCAACCAGAAGCAGATTGCCCAGCTCGCAGCCAGTTATCCCAATGCCAGAATCATTCTGGCACATATAGGCAGGGCATACTATCTGGACAACATTGTCGGGCAACTGGACCGTATGGAAAAGTTTGAGAACGTCTACTGTGACACGGCCATGGTAAACCACTGGGAAGTGCTCGAATACCTGTTTCAGCATTTTGACCGGAAGAGAATACTCTATGCCACCGATCTGCCCATAGCCGTGTGCGGCGGGAAATCCATAGAGATCAACAATCAGTACACCTATGTAACATCACAGCCCTGGTTCCTGTCCATTTCTGACGATCACGGAAAGCTTGTCTTCACCTCTTTCATCTATGAGCAGATACGTGCAATCAGAAAGGCCGTCGAAAGGCTGGGACTTCAGGGGGAGTTTCTGGAGGATCTATTCTATAGAAACGGCAGTACACTCATAGGGAAGGTCATGAAAGAGAGGGGGTTTCAGGTATGAACGAGGCGGGGAAAGCGAAAATCGGACTTCTACCCCTGATGCTCGAGATGTATAAGGAGTTTTCACCTGAAATGCTGAAGC
>JAGLSF010000344.1 GCA_023136305.1 Spirochaetota bacterium | reverse complement strand
CTAGGTAACCACGATGCGGCTCTTACCTTCGCGCTTGGCACGGTAGAGGGCATCATCGGCGAGCTTCATGAGCTCGTCCATGTTTTTCGTATCCTGGGGGAAGCAGGCAATGCCGATGCTGAGGGTGACCTTCACCGACCCCTTTTTTATGGGGACCCGTATATCCTTTCCGGAGAAGAGGTCCATGAGACGAAGGGCTATCCTGTTCGCAAGCGCCTTGCCTGTTCGGGGCAGCACGATTATGAACTCGTCACCACCGTAGCGGGCAGGTATATCGGACGAACGCACGGACAGGCTTACACTCCGCGCAAGCTCCTTGAGCACCATATCGCCCACCTGATGCCCGTGATTGTCATTCACATCCTTGAAGTTGTCAATGTCGAGCATGATGCAGGAGAGGGGCTCCTCGTAGCGTTCTGCCTTGGCAATTTCGAGCCGCAGGGTTTCAACAAAGTGCCGGAAGTTGTACAGTCCGGTCATTGAATCCCGCATTGAGAGGTCCTTCACCTTTTCATAGAGCAGCGTGTTGTGTATGGACACCGCGAGGTGACGCGACACGCGCACAATCCTCCCCTCAAAATCACTGTTCGAGTAATCCTCCATACCGGGATCGTTCACGTTCAACACCCCGATAATCTGATCGCCCGAAACAAGCGGTACCGTACATACCACGTCGGTCTCATACTTCTCTCTGCCCGTCTGCTGATAACTGGACGAACTGTAATCTTGAAGAAAAATGTAGGTCTTCTTTTTGAACGCCTCGAACATGATACTTTTCTTGTTGATGGGGACCTCGTAACCCGCAGGGATATCCGGATGATTGGTGACGAACAGCGAAAATATCTTATCATTCTCGACTATGGTAAAGAGGCTGAAAAGGTTCGCGCCGATGAACTGCGAGAGGCTCTGCCGAATAAACTCCTTTTTATGCTCAGCATCGAGAACCTGATTGAGCTTCTGCGCAAACTCCGCCTCCTGTGAAAGGAGGTCCTTCTGCGTATTCGTATACTCGATGAGGCCGAGAAGTTTCTCCCGGTTCTCCCTGAGTGTCTGCTCTCCGTCCTTCAGCGCAAGGAGGGACGTGATCTTGGCGGACAGGATGCGGTAATTGATCGGCTTTTCGATGAAATCGGCGGCACCGAGCTCGATAACCCTGATGATGTCATCCTCATGCTGAGGTACCGACACGGCAATAATGGGTATTGACGCCATGTCCTTCTCGGACTTGATTTTTTTACAGAGATCGAAACCGGTCGTCCCCTCGAGCATAAGGTCCAGAAGAATAAGGTGGACCTCACCTGCGGAGAACGCTTTCATGGCCTCTGCTTCATTCTTTCCGCTCTTGACCCTGTACCCGTCCGCCTGAAGGTTCTTTTTGAGGATGTTCCTGGAGTCATAATCATCATCGATGATGAGAATCGTCTTTTTCATAAACCGCCTTAGATGATCGATTTTGCTACAAGAAATCTCTGAGTCGTACTGATGTTACCGCGTTCTCCGAACTGCTGAGAATGTAGGACACCGTGGCGTTGCCGACAACGTTGACAACCGTTTCGATCTGATAGATGAGTCCCGTGATACCGAGAAGCATGGCGTAGCCCTCTGCCGGGAGCTTGATAATGTAGGCAAGCACAACGGAGAGTACAATGAGGCTTCCCTCCCGCAGTCCGTCCAATTTCAGGGTTGAAGCAGTGATGAGAAGCACGATGATTACCTGGAGATACACCGACAAGTCGAGCCCGTATGCCTGAGCGATGAACATGGTAGATATACCGGCAGCGATAGCGCTTCCTGACATGCTGAAGGCTGTCCCGAGGCCTGCAACAAAGGTGAGGGCAAGGCGGTCTGCTCCCAGGTTATGTTCGACATTCTCCACGAGCGTTGGGTAGGCGGTGTAGCGATTTCCCGAAATGTATCCCACGATGGCGGCAGGAATCACCGCATGTATAAACTTGAAGGGATTGGTCTTCGTGAGAAAGTATATGAGGAGGCCCTGTACGATAAAGATATGAACGAAGCACCCTGCCACGATGACCAGGATGAGTTTGAGATAGGGCATCACGTTATCGAAGGTCATGAACCCGAGCTGATACCCGATAAAGGTGAATATGCCGATGGGAAGAAACTCGAGCACAATCAGGTTGAGTCGGTGCAGGGTCGAGTCCACCGAGTCGACCAGGCGGTGAAAGGGCTCCGCATCCTCCCCTGCAAGCAGTATTGCCGCGCCGATGAGGAATGAGATGAAGAGTATTGACAGCACCGCATACCCGGAGTGCAGGAAATCCGCAAAACTCTGGGGA
>JAGLSF010000343.1 GCA_023136305.1 Spirochaetota bacterium | reverse complement strand
ATCGAATATGGCGGCCCCCCGTCGAGCTTGGACAACAAAGGGCTGCACCCCTTCGACCTGATCATCAACACGACACCGGTGGGCATGCACCCCGCCACGGGGAACGCACCCCTTGCAGATGGGTTGGCCTTTGCCAAACATCAGACCGTCTACGATCTTATCTACAACCCCTGGGAAACGAAGCTGCTGAAACGGGCCCGTACGTGGGGTGCCACGGTGTTAAACGGCTTTGAGATGCTCATCGTGCAGGGTCTTTACTCCCTTGCGCACTGGTTCCCTCAGAGGGAGAAGGAAATATTCTCCCTGCAAAAGCGCATTGTGGAATATACGAAACAGACTATCACTGGAGACTGAGCAGCGCATGGCCTGTATCTTCCTCATCGGGTTCATGGCATCGGGAAAGAGCACAATCGGCAATGCCCTGTCCGTACTCACCGGGGCATTCTTTACAGATATGGACACAGAGGCGGAGCGCCGCGAGAACATGCCCATTCATCAGATCTTCTCACAAAGGGGCGAGCCCTATTTTCGTGAACTCGAGACAGCTATCCTGCACGAACTCGGTAAAGGCTGTACACGGGAGCGGCACATTATTGCCACGGGCGGAGGGCTTCCCTGCACCGGCAACAACATGGACTATATGAATGAACGGGGTATCACCGTGTACCTCAAATCGAGCATCAAAGACATCCTTTCCCGTGTCGAGCGCAGCCATGACCGTCCTGTATTTCACCGGATCGGCAACCGCGAAGGACTGGAGGAGCTCCTTCTGAAACGTGAACCCTATTACAGCAGGGCGCACATTGTCATTGAAAACAGAAACAGCGTCCCTCCGGAGCAAAGGGCAGAACAGATCGCCCTTATACTTGCATTGTGAAAAAATTACAGCGCGGCTTTTTAGCCACAACTAACACAAAGTTTTTATCAACGATCGCCGCGCTGTACTTTATTAAAACTTCTAGAGGAATAGCACAACAATTCCCTTCTCCCCTTGACATTGCGGCATCCCTACCTCTATTCTAAGTGGAGCATATCGAACGTGAATATCGCCATCCATCTGTTCAGAAAAGAAAAGGGACTCCGGGGGTTAACGAATAGTCATGCAGACCATTACTGCCGGCGGGAATGCTCCCTACCCGATTTATGTGGGTGACGGCATACTCAGCGACCTCCCCGAAATACTAAGGAATATACTGAAGGAGAGGGCATTCCTGGAAACACAGGTCCTCATTGTCACCGACCGGAATGTTGCACGACATCACCTGCACCCGCTCACATCTGCGCTGAAGAGAGGCGGTTTCAGTGTCAGCAAGATTGTGCTTCCATCCGGAGAGAGGCTCAAGAGCAGCAGTTCTCTCTACCCGCTCCTCCGGAGCATGGTGAAGCGGGGTATGACCAGGGATGCAACGGTGGTCGCCCTCGGCGGCGGCGTCATCGGCGATTTTGCCGGATATGCGGCGTCTGTGTACATGCGCGGCTGTAACCTCGTGCAACTCCCCACCTCCCTCCTGGCACAGGTCGATTCATCAATCGGCGGCAAGGTGGGCATCAATCTGCCTGAGGGGAAAAACCTGGTGGGAAGCTTCTACAATCCGCTCTTCGTGCTGAGCGATACGGACATTCTGCAGACCCTGCCAGCGCGGGAGTTCAGCTCAGGATTGGCGGAGATCGTGAAGTACGGCCTTATCTGGAACAGGGGGCTCTTCGAGCGGATCGAAACCTTCCTGCGCTCCCATCTGCAGGAGGGCACCCGTCCGACGGCAAAAATGATTAAGGCACAGATCCTGCCCACTCGGGAGTTTTTGGGCGGCCTCATACTCGACTCTTCCCGGATCAAGGCCGAGATCGTGGGGGCCGATGAACGCGAACAGGGACTGCGTATGCTTCTGAACTTCGGCCACACCTTCGGCCATGCTCTCGAGCAGGCAACCCGTTACCGACGCTACCTGCACGGAGAGGCGGTATTCATGGGCATGCGCATGGCGGCCCTGCTCTCCTCATCCCTGGGACTCATCAAAGAGGATGTAGTTGAACGGATTACCGGGCTTCTATCCCTCTTTCCCCTTCCCCGGGTAAAGGGGCTCTCAACGAAAAAGCTCTCTGCAGCCATGGGTTCAGACAAGAAGAAACGGGGCGGGTCCATACACTACGTGGTCCTCGAGAGGATTGGAAGGGCCGTTATCAAAACGGGGATACCGGACAGGCTGGTTCGAGAGTGCATCAAAAGTGTCATTCAGGAGCAATAGAATTATCGGGCTTCACCTCAAGAAGGAATCTCTAAAAACCCTTAGGCGACTGGAACCCTTTATTCCTCAGCCAGAAGCTCGAG
>JAGLSF010000342.1 GCA_023136305.1 Spirochaetota bacterium | reverse complement strand
ACCCCACAGGTCCATGATTTTTCGTACTTCTGCACGCACCTCCCCTTCACTCTTCTCGACGAGCAGTTTCTGTACATCGAGCCCGCCATGCAGGCATATTGTGCCTCCGTATAGCCGGTACACATTTTCAATCTCCATGTCCCGTGCCGATGTCTGCACCACATCGAACACATCGATACCGGCGTCGATCATCATGGGAAGCACCTCATGCACACTGCCGCACACGTGCCAGCCGAAAGAGAGCCCGTGTTTTTTGTTCTGTGCAATGAGCCGCCTGTAGAGAGGGAGGAAGTATTTCCTGAAGATGTCCGGCGAGAACAGCATACCGTTCTGTCCGGCCACATCATCCCAGGTGCCGTAATACTCCGCATGCCCGCCCATCACCTCGAGCTCGCGGCGGTTGAACTCGAGACAAAACTCGCCCACTTCACCGATGAGACGCTCCGCCAAGGGCCGGTTACAGGCAAGGTCGGTGAGAAAGTTCTCCATGCCGCGGAGATAGCAGCAGATCATGAACAGGCTGCTAAGTGTCCCAATACAGACAATCGCATCTTCTCCTCCACTGAGGTCACCGGGCTTCACGTTCCGGTATTTGTTGTGCATCCCTTTGAAATCGTAGTCATCAAGTCTGCTGAGCAGAAACTCTGATTTGATATCCGATGGTCTCCCTGCAGCAGCAAGGGGAGGGTCCACGCCAACGTTGGGATAGTCGATGTCCCAGGATGCCATGTTGCCGGGCTTTGCGTGTATGCCGATGGTGTAGAAAAAGGTCCCGTCATCCACATAGGGCGGTTTCGGTTTCTCTCCCCTATAGGATGGTGTGAAGGTCGAAAATTTGTCCACCTTTGAGCCGGAAGACCAGAAGTCTGCCCCTATTCTCTGCAGGAAGTTCCCCCTGTTCCCGGCAAAATCGGCAGGGTCCTCGAATCCGAAATGTTTCATGATCATGGTCGTCAGGAACTTCGAGGCCCGGAATGTCAAGGGAATACGGTCCACCTCTTTACGCTGCACAGCTGCAAGAATTCTCTCCCGTTTTGTCATGCACATCCTGACTCCCCTTTCACGTGGAACTGCAATCCTGCAGCAGGCCTGGTATTTCCCGTAAATCCTCCACGACCCTGTCCGCCCTGGAAAAATCCATATCCCGGTTATGGTCGGATTTCAGTGCAATAACAGCCATGCCCGCCTTCTTTGCCGATATGAGCCCGGCCTCAGCATCTTCAACCGCAACAGCTGCAGATGAATGAACGCCTAGCATGTCACACGCCCTGAGAAATGGTTCGGGATCCGGTTTCCCAGCCCGTACATCATCGCCATAGATTACTGACTTGAAGTATGTATCAAGGGACCAGCGCTTCATGGCGAGCTGTGCCAGCTCCCGTTCCCTGCTCGTTGCAATCGCCATGTCATAGGATTCAACCAGTTCTTCGAGCACCTCGCGGGCATGGGGTGTAAGGGGAAATACCTCCCCGTAATAGTGGACAAGGGTCTCGTAGTGGGCCTCTATCATCTCTCGGACGGTCGACTGCAGGCCATACGCTTTTGCGATCTCTCCGAAGTAGTCCGCAAGCCTAATGCCGAAATACTGTTTCATGACCTGCAGGGGCAGGCTGAACCCGAATTTCTTAAAGGTTTCAGTCTCAGCCTCCATGTGCAGGAGCTCCGAATCGAGCAGTACACCGTCGAAATCCCACACGATCGCCTGAATACCCATGTTCTCCCGCTCCTTAGTCCCTGTTCAGGGTTTTTCCAGTTTATTGCTCTGCAGAAATGTCTCCACCTCATGACGTTCGGGCAATGAGGGGATCGCACCCACGCGGGTTACGGCAATCGCCGCACAGGCCGATGCAAAGGGTATGCTCCCCTCGATGTCGACGGTTTCGGCATATCTGAGAGCAAGGCCTGCGGTGAAGGCGTCTCCCGCTGCGGTTGAATCCACCTGCTTCACGGCATAGGCACCGAAAGTCCTGATTCCGTCGCCGCTCACGAGGACACACCCGCTCTTCCCGACAGTCACGACGATGTTCCGCGCGCCGAGAGAGATGAGATATAATGCGGCATTGCCGATTTTCATGAGGTCCCTCTCTCCCGGACCGATGGTTTTTTCTCCCTCCAGGAGCTCGAGGACCTCGGCCAGTTCCTGCACGTTTGGTGTGAACAGGTCGACGAGGCCGAGCAGAGATGTATCGAACTGACGCATTGGTGCGGGATTCATCACTACCGGCAGATGAGCTTCCCGTGCCAGCTTGCAGGCCCTGATATTTGCATCCTCGGGAACTTCAAACTGGAGAAGTAGGAAATCAGATTCCGAAAACAGCGATTCGGCCTCTGACACAT
>JAGLSF010000341.1 GCA_023136305.1 Spirochaetota bacterium | reverse complement strand
TCATCCGAGTGGTTCTGGGCGAAGATACTCCATGTTCTCCGGGAGGATGAGAAGGTCAGAGAAGCCGCATTCTCCTGGGTAGAGCATGCCGACTGGATCCCGGCCATTCTTACAGGCAACACCGACCCTTTGACGATGATGAGAAACCGCTGTGCGGCAGGCCACAAGGCCATGTGGCATGAAGAGTGGGGCGGTCTTCCGGCCGAGGAGTTTCTCATCAAGATAGATCCTCTGCTGAAAGGGCTTCGTGAACAGCTCTACAGGGACACCGTCACCTCCGATCAAAAAGCAGGAGGGCTCACAAGAGAGTGGGCCGACAGGCTGGGGCTCAGAGAGGGCACGGCCGTGGCAGTGGGTGCCTTTGACGCCCACATGGGGGCCGTTGGTTCGGAAGTCAGAGAAAAGAGCTTTATCATGATACTGGGCACCTCAGCCTGTGATATGGCCGTCGCATCGCCCGAGATCATAGGTGAGAAGCTCGTCGACGGTATATGCGGTCAGGTCGACGGATCCATCGTACCGGGTATGGTAGGGCTCGAGGCTGGTCAGTCGTCATTTGGTGATGTGTACGCCTGGTTCAGAGATGTGCTGCTCTGGCCGGTACGCAGCATACTGCCGGATTTGAAGACGGCTGACAGTGAGACGCTCAGTACCATAGGGCAGGAGATCTCCGAAAGGGTGATCGACCGTATATCGGCGGAGGCTGCCGGTATTCCGGTGGAGGAGTCGGCTCCCGTTGCCCTGGACTGGCTCAACGGGAGAAGGACCCCCTATGCCGATCAACTGCTCAAGGGAGCCATTGTGGGCATCAATCTGGGCACCGATGCGGTGAGTCTCTATCGGGCACTTGTCGAGGCGACCGCTTTCGGTGCAAAGGCTATTGTAGAGCGTTTCCACGAGGAGGGGGTGGACATCGAGGAGGTTGTGGCTTCGGGCGGCATTCCGAAGAAGTCTCCCTTTGTCATGCAGGTGATGAGCGATGTGCTGAATGTTCCTGTCAAGGTTTCCAACGCCGATCAGTCGGGAGCCCTCGGTGCCGCGATGTTTGCCTCCGTGGCTGCCGGGCTCTATGGAGACGTGGGAGAGGCGCAGAAGAAGATGGGAGGCGGGTTCCTCAAGACCTATAAACCTGACAGGAAGAATGCCGCCGTATATGAGAAGCTCTACGAGCGGTACAAGGCTGTCGGCTCAGCACTCGAGGATCAGCTCCGCAAATAACAAAGGCAACTCAAAATATAGGTAAGTAAACTTTCAATCATGTTACGTTGTTACCACTTACCTAATGGTTTTTACCTATACAATTCTATAGGCATGGTAACGATATAAGTTATTGTTCAAAATAAAAATACTGGTTATTTGTACCAGAATTTTAATATATAAAACCATAATATCAGATACACTGCTCATGAGGTGATAGTGTAGGATGACGGAGAAGGAGAGGTTGAAGAGACTCAGTGAGGATGTGTACCGGGCCAATATGGAGATAGTTGAGAAGGGGCTCGTGATATTTACCTTCGGCAATGTTTCCGGCATCGACCGCGCAAGCGGCATTGTTGCCATCAAGCCGAGCGGTGTGGACTACGGCGAACTCTCACCTGCGAACATGGTGCTCCTCGATCTGCAGGGAAACATTGTGGAGGGGGACTTCAATCCGTCGTCCGACACAAAGACCCACCTCAAACTGTACAACGCCTTTGAGGAGATCGGTGGTGTGGTGCATACCCATTCACGGTATGCCTCTTCATGGGCGCAGGCAAGGAAATCACTTCCCTGCTTTGGCACAACCCACGCCGATTACTTCTACGGGGAGATTCCCTGTACCGATGTGATATCGGACGGCTCAATTGCGAAGGATTACGAAGACGAAACGGGCGCCCTGATCGTCGATACCTTCAGGGAGAAAGACTACCGAAGCATAAAGGCGGTACTCGTCGCCTGCCATGGCCCCTTCACCTGGGGGAAGGATGTTGGTGAGGCTGTGTTCATCAGTGCCGTGCTGGAGGAAGTGGCGAGGATGGGATCCCTCACGATTGAGATCAACCCAGACAGCACCGGTATCAAACCTGCTCTGCTCGACAAGCATTACCTGCGGAAACATGGAAAAGACGCCTACTACGGACAGGGGAGGGGTCGAAGTATATAGAGTTGTATTCTATAGGGATTCGTTGTATACGGAGTACCCATCACATATAAACTGCTGTGCTCATGAAAGGAGCGCTGTATGAAACCAAAATTCGGTGTCGACTCATTCATCTGGGCAGAGGTTTTTTCTGAAAAGGATCTCTGGATCATACCCAAAGCCAAGGAGTTGGGATTCGAAACACTCGACATTGCCATCG
>JAGLSF010000340.1 GCA_023136305.1 Spirochaetota bacterium | reverse complement strand
CTGCCCGATGTGCGCGACGGATTGAAACCGGTTCATCGCCGCATCCTCTACGACATGAATGAGCTCGGGATGACCCCTGAAAAGCCCTACAAGAAAAGTGCCCGTGTTGTTGGGGATGTGCTCGGTAAGTATCATCCCCATGGGGACCAGTCTGTGTACAATGCGCTTGTGCGTATGGCGCAGGAGTTCTCCATGCGTAAGGTACTCATAGCCGGACAGGGGAACTTCGGCTCCATAGACGGTGACAACCCGGCTGCCATGCGGTACACGGAGGTACGGCTGCACCCCATTGCCATGCAACTGCTGGCAGATATCGAAAGGAACACCATCGACTATATTCCTAACTTCGATGATTCCCTCGAGGAGCCCTCGGTGCTCCCGGCTGCGTTTCCAAATCTCCTCGTGAATGGATCGAGCGGCATAGCTGTTGGTATGGCGACCAATATACCTCCACATAATCTGGGGGAAGTGATCAAGGCAGTCATTGCGGTCATTGAGAAGCCGAAAATTACCATCGATGAGATCGTAAAGATCATTCCAGGCCCCGACTTTCCGACGGGGGGCATCATCATCGGCAAGACGGGCATCGAAACGGCCTATAAGACGGGCAATGGACTGATACAGGTGCGCGCCAAGGTGAGCACAGAGAAGATGAAGGGCGGCAAGGAAGCACTCGTTGTAAACGAGATTCCCTATCAGGTCAACAAAACGCGGCTCATTCAGGACATTGCGGCTCATGTGAAAAACAGAAAGGTTGACGGTATTACCGATCTGCGGGATGAGTCGGACCGAGACGGTACGCGGGTGGTGATCGAGCTGAAACGGGGCGTAAATCCGCACGTGGTCATGAATCAGCTCTTCAAGATCACGTCGCTGCAGGTCACCTACGGTATTAACCTCCTCGCCCTCGATCATCTCAAGCCCTCGCTCATGAACATCAGGGAGATGATCGAAAAATATATTGCCCACCGCGAAGAGGTGGTCAGGCGGAGAACCAGGTTCGACCTGGACAAGGCCGAGAAGCGGGCGCATATACTCGAGGGGTTTCTCCGTGCACTCGATGAAATTGATGAGGTGATCAATATCATTCGAAGCTCGAAGACACCGAAAGAGGCAGCCGACAGGCTCATAGAACGATTCTCTTTCACCAGGGCACAGGCCGATGCCATTCTGGACATGCGGCTTGCCCGGCTCACCGGCCTTGAGCGGGAAAAGATACAGAAGGAGTATGAGGAGCTGCAAAAACTCATCGCAGAGCTGCGCGAGCTCCTGAAGTCCAGAAAGAGCATCCTTGCCAGGATCGTGAAGGAGCTCAGGGAGATCTCCAAGAAGTTCGATGACCCGCGCCGTACAGAGATCATCGACATGGAGGAGGAGATCGATATCAAGGATCTCATTATCGAGGAAGACGTGGTCGTTACCATTTCACACAACGGCTTTATCAAACGTACGCCCATTACGGCATTCAAGAATCAGGCCCGTGGCGGCGTTGGTGTGAATGTGTCCTCGCTGAAGGAGAGCGACTTCATCGAGCATGTGTTCGTTGCGTCAACCCACGATACCATGCTCTTCATTTCCGACCGGGGTGTTGCCTACTCCACCTGGGTGCACGAGATCATGAATGCAAGCAGGAATGCGAAGGGGCAGAGTATTAAGCTCCTGCTCAGGCTTGAGGGTGAGGAAAAGGTTGCCGCCTATGCGAAACTCCGTGAGAAGGAGGATGAGGAATACATCCTCTTCATGACCCGCAAGGGGTACACGAAAAAGGTGGCGGTAAAGGATTTCCGCAACGTTCGAAAATCAGGGATCATTGCGATTAAGCTCGACGATGATGACAGCCTCGTCGATGCAATCGTGACTGACGGAAAAAGCGAGCTCCTCATCGCAACGGCCATGGGAAATGCCCTCAGGCTCAAGGAGGAGACGGTGCGGCCCATGGGAAGAACGGCACGCGGCGTTACGGGCATTAGGATGAAGGAGGGCAACTATGTGTGCGCCGTTCGCAAGATTATCAAGGACGCTGATTTCCTGGTGGTTACCGAGAATGGATACGGGAAGCGGGTTCCTGTGCAGAGCTTTACCGTTCACGGCAGAGGAACGCGCGGCCAGATATACACCAAGCTGGACGAGCGTACGGGCAATGCGGTCGGTGTGATTCTTGTGAAAAAGAGTGATCAGATCGTCATCATCACCTCACGGGGTATGATCATCAAGCTGAAGGTGCGGTCTGTCTCTGTTATGGGAAGGAATGCAGCCGGTGTGAAACTTGTGAACATCAAGGAGCCCGATACCGTTGCCGGCGTCGCCAGGGTGATACAGGAGTAGCACAGGGGCGAAGTCCCTTTTTCAGGG
>JAGLSF010000034.1 GCA_023136305.1 Spirochaetota bacterium | reverse complement strand
GGGCATTTAGTGCCGCTTCGATACCCACATCCGAATCCTCGATGACGATACACAGCTCGGGCGGCAGCTCCAGCTTCTCCGCGGCACAGAGGAACAGGTCTGGGTTGGGTTTCCCCCGCTTCACGTCCTCAGAGGTCACCACAGCGTCCACGGAAATGGAAAACTTTTCCATGATGGGAAGTATGGATTTCCTGGTGCTCCCCGTTGCCACGGCAACCTTCACACCCTTGCCCCGCAGCGTATTGAGAAGCTCGATGTTGCACTGTATATCAGTTGCCCGGTCCGTCCAGTCCCTGGCAAGCTCATTCTTGCGGGCATAGACCGATTCCACGTCCACCTCCACACCGGCCTGATCGGCGAAGCATCGTATCTGCTCCCGCCCCGTCATACCGGCCTGATCGAAGAAACGCTTCTTGTCCACGGGAACTCCGAACTCCCGACAGGCCTGTGAATAGGCCTCATAATGGAGCTCCATGGTATTGACGAGCACACCGTCGAAGTCAAAGATATAGCCGTACTGCATGTGTCCTTCTCCACTCTTTTCACCTGTAGACCACGGATTTGACCGCCTCTATGATGTCCCCGATCTGCGGTATCACTGCCTGTTCCATGACAGGTGCAAAGGGAATGGGGGTATCGGGCACGGCAACCCGCCTGATGGGTGCATCGAGATAGAAAAGTGCATGTTCGGCCACCAGGGCCGATATCTCGGCAGTCACCCCGCAGCTCATCACGTCCTCGCTTACCACGACCAGTCTGCCGGTTTTCTTTACCGAATCGATGATGGTTTCCCTGTCCAGGGGCACGAGCGTTCTCGGGTCTATGACCTCGCATTCGATCCCGTCCGCCCCGGCGAGCTCCCGGGCCGCCTTGATCGACTTGTGAAGCATCATGCCCGTTGCCACAACCGTAACATCACTCCCGGGCCTCTTGACGTCCGCTGCTCCGAAGGGAAGGAGGTACTCCTCATCGGGTGCCGGGGTAAACACCTCTCCAAGTTCTTGGACAGCGGTCTGCGCCTTGCCGCCCGGCGATGTTGCACCGTATAGCAGCTTGTGCTCCAGAAAGAGCACCGGGTTGTCGTCCCTTATGGCAGTTTTCAGCAGCCCCTTGGCATCGTAGGGGGTAGACGGCATGACTACCTTCAGGCCGGGAGTGTGAACAAACCACGCTTCCAGCGATTGGGAGTGCTGGGCGGCACGGCCCGTCGCGCCGTAGGGCGCCCGCACCACCATGGGGACTGTCACCTGACCGCCGAGCATGAAGCGGATCTTTGCGGCCTGATTGCAGAGCTGATCCATACCGCAGGCAAGAAAGTCGTTGAACTGGATTTCCGCCACGGGCCTGAGCCCCGTAAGCGCAGCACCGAGTGCGGCGCCTATGATGGCAATCTCCGATATGGGTGTGTCCCTCACTCGCTCCTCTCCAAACTGTGCGTGCAGTCCCTCGGTGACACGGTATGACCCCTCGAACACTCCGATGTCTTCACCGAGCAGCACCACCCGTTCGTCCCTGTCCATCTCCTCTCTCAGTGCCTGATTCAGCGCATCCACAATCTTCTTTACCGGCATAAGGCCCAACACTCCTGGGAAAATAGGGCGAACTTCGTTCGCCAGCACATAGCTCATGTAAACCAAATTTATGATTCTTTTTGGTGATGGGTTGGAAACTCGTCATTTACCTTAAATATGTACTGCCTGTAATCATGAGGCTTCGGGTCGGGGCTGTTTTCAGCGTAGTCCACTGCGTCCTCTATCTCCCTGTCCACATCCGCATCGATGCCCTCCAGTTCCCCGGCATCAACCAGTTCACTGCCCAGGAGGAAATCCCTGAACAGCACCAGAGGGTCCCGTTTGCGCCACTCATCCAGCTCCTCACTGCTTCGGTAGGCTGCCTTCTCGAAACGGGAATGTCCCATGTAGCGGTATGTCTTGCATTCGATCAGCGTTGCCCCCTCACCCTTACGCGCCCGATCCACCGCAGTGGCGGCCTCGTCGAACACGGCCCGCAGGTCCATTCCGTCCACCACGACCCCGGGCATGCCGTAGGAAGCGGCGCGGTCAGCTATGTTTTCCACAGGCGTTACCCGCCGGTAATGGGTCGAAAAACCATACACGTTGTTCTCGCATACGAACACAACGGGCAGTTTCCACACCCCTGCCAGGTTGAGTGCCTCGTGGAAAGCGCCCTCGTTTGCCGCGCCATCGCCGAAGAAACAGGCCACCACCTGGCCGCTTCGCCGGTACTGGCTCGACCAGGCTGCACCAACAGCGACAGGCATCCCCGAACCCACGATCCCCATGGCTCCAAGCATACCTACACTGTAATCGGCGATATGCATAGACCCTCCCATTGCCCTGCAGCATCCCGTCGTCTTGGCAAACATCTCGGCCATGAGCGCCCTGATCGAAGCTCCCTTGGCGATGCAGTGACCGTGTCCCCTGTGTGTGCTGGTTATGAAATCGTCCCTGTTCAGATGTGCGCAGACACCAACGGCAACGGCCTCCTGGCCGTTGTACTGATGCATGCTCCCGGGCATGGGCCGGGTGAGAAAGAGCTGGTAAAGCTTCTCCTCGAATTTCCTGATCTGAACCATCCTCCTGTACAGAAGGAGGGCCGTTTCCCTCTCCATATATTCCCCCCGATTCAATCGTAAGGTTACACGGTCTATCCCCATCATCATACACGAGGGACTATCCCGATCAGCACACACTGGGCTCCATCCCTATCAGGATGGGCCGGGATCTTCAATGGCAATCAGCCGCACCGGGCACGAGTCGAGCCCCTCCACACTGAGGGCGAGCACAAGCAGCGTAAAACGGTCCTGGCGAAGCCCGCCCAAGTTTGCTGCAAATTCGATGATGGGTATCCCCTGTTCCATGAGAAACTGATGGTTGGGCTGATTGGGGGCTCCCTGCACCTCAATCCCCGATGCATCAGAACCGATCAGATTGATCTTTTTTTCCAGCACGAGCCACTGAACCGCCTCAATTGTGATATAGGGACGCTCATGTGACCGTTCGGTACGATAGTGACGGGCGCAATCGAAGTTGAAGAGGAGCATGTCACCCATCCGTATCCGGCCCTCCCGGGACCTGATTTCCTGAAGCGTCACCGCCTCCCCAGCTTTCTTGTGGGTAAAATCGAGCAGCAGGGCATCGCCGATCAACCGTTCAAGGGGAAAGCTCCCCGCGTCCAATCCATCCCTGTGATGATGGTAGGGAAACTCGATATGGGTCCCGCAGTGAGAAGACATGTGAATATCCTGCAGGATATACCACACATCCTCATCAACCTCGTACTGGGGATAGAGCTCATCGGTCCGATGCGTCACAAGATCCAGATGGTACTCCTCCCTGCCCGGAATAAGCCGGTGACTGAGGTCAACTATCCTTCCCGGTATCATCTTTCACCCTTTGTCGAGAAGCCTCTGAGGCAACATGGCCGCCCTTATCCCTCTATTCTGAGCAGCTTCTCCGTCATCCTGTTCAATTTCTCTATGTCCCATATCTCCTTCCGGTAATAGGCAAGCAGCAGATAGAGCGCATCGACAACACAGAGCTGTGCAAGCCGCGACGAGAGGGCGGCAACCTTGACCTTGCTCTCGTAGAAGGAGGTACAGAGGAAATGGTCCGAGCAGCTGCTCAGTGGAGATTTCATGTAATTCGATATGCCAACGGTCAGCGCCCCGTTCTCCCGTGCTATCTGCAGGGCATTGACCGTGATTTTTGAACGTCCCGAATGGGAGATGCCCACGGCAGCATCTTCCTGATGCAGTCTCTTTGCCGAGATGAGAATGTAGAGGGGATCGGTGTATATCTCCGACTGTACATCGATGAGACTGAACCGGAGTGCCGCGTCCCTGGCCACATTGGCAGAACCACCGATACCGAAGAACACGATACGCTTTGCATTACTGAGCTTTCGAGCCACAGCGATGAAATCATCCATGTCCAGTATATGCAGGGTGTCCTCGAGGCTTTGAATATTGCCCCTGAACACCTTGGCGACGATTTCCCTTTCCGTATCTTCAGGTGATATGGCGCCGTATATCTCCGGTGCAACGGATGACGCATCCTGTGCAAGCTCGACCTTGAACTCCTTGAAATTTCTGAACCCGATGGTACGGACAAACCTGCTCACCGAGGCAACGCTCACGTCGACCGCTTCAGCCATGTCGTACACGGAGAGGAAGAGTACCTCCTGCGGAGATTTCAGAATATGTTCCGCCACCTTCCGCTCCGCATTGGGCAGGCTCGGGAAGAGAGATTTGATTTTTGCGACAACAGCCATTTGTTATTTTGTTACAGATTATTTTATATGTAGTGTAACTTATTTACATCCATCGGTCAAGGTTTTTCATTGGACAGGCCGCCCAATTCGTATACAATAACCGGTAACCTGTGCGTTTTGAA
Source organism: Spirochaetota bacterium (assembly GCA_023136305.1). Classification (GTDB taxonomy): domain Bacteria; phylum Spirochaetota; class B62-G9; order B62-G9; family DRHN01; genus JAGLSF01. The sequence continues at coordinate 7,597 of JAGLSF010000034.1, read as the reverse complement.
AGCGGAGTGTATGGCTGAAAAGAAGGGTGCCGAATGGTTTGATATTTATGCACGACTTAGAGGGGAAGCCTCATCCTCAGTATATCGTGGCCTTCATAATTGCCGACCTGTATAAAGGAGCCCTTAATCCCCTCAGACGAAAACTTCAGGGTCTCTTCGGTGATGTAGAATTGCCCTTCGTGCAGATACTTCTGGCCAAGGTGGAAAATGGTATTGATGGATTTCGACACGATGGTACCCGTGTCACCCTTCCGTTTGTACACCGTGTTTCCGATATGAAAGGCGATGCGGTATGAGAAGATCATATCCAGCCCTGTTTCCTCGACACTGAAGATCTTCCTGGCGAGCATGAGCCGGAAACAGATGACCGGTGCCTCGGACTGCCGTCCATCATAGGGGAAGAGAATCAGACCGCCAAAATCATTCCAGATCCAGATCTTTCCCGCGAGCTGTGCAATGGAGCGTTCGATATACCGTTTAAAGGAGTTCATGAGGGAATTGAGCTGGCCTTCGCTGAGTTTGTTCTTGAAGATCGACTGCCCGTCGAGCTCGATGTACATCATACCGAAGGTGTACTCATGCCCCGGTCGTACCGTATTCCAGTCATGTCCGCTCGGTATGATCTTCTGACCGTCAATGGTCGCACCCGCTGACCCCTCCACACCGGCTTCAAAGCTGCGGAGCAATACCGCCCTGCCCAACCGCTTTGCACTCATTCCCTCACCCAGCAGACTTCTGTTCAGATAATCGGAAGCGCCGTTATGAAAGAGTTCTGCCACATCCTTGATCTTACCCTCAGTATCGATGATGCCGTACCTGTAGTCCGTGAGCCGTGCCAGATAGGTGAGGAGCCTTCCCCTCTCATCATCCGTAAATCCTGCGATATCAACGTAGAGAAAGGCGCCCCGGTCGAAGGTTTTTACCCTATTCCTGAGTTCGGAACGGGGATAGCACTGCAAATCGTGGGACCGGCTCCGCTTTACCGGTCCAAACTGTTTTTCCACACTACTCCTGTCAGTAAAGAGTACAATGTCCACCTATTCTTCCCATCTGAGTTCGTAACAGTAGTAGGGCAGCTCCGTACCATTGTTGGCCTGCCTGAGCTGCTCGACCATGGTCTGATTGAGCATCTGATACACGGAGCTGCTCACTGAAACCATGTCAGGCTTAGTGCATTTTGATTCAAGATGCATGATCGTCTTTATGGTATCGCTCTTTATATCCTCGAAATTGTGCCTGAACTGGCAGAGACCGCTGTGTACCGCTATGCGGACCCTCAGGGGGTTGTTCAACATGCAGCGGACCAGGTTGTAAATGTAGAGTTCGTGGAGTATCTCCATGGCGCTCATCACCGCATGTATATTCTTGTTTGAGAAGTAGAAGGAGACCAGTCCCCCGTCACCCTCCCAGTTCCAGATACGGCCGTTTCGTTTGATGATCGAAGTCTGCACGATTGTCCGCAAATCGGAATATGTTTTCTGTATCACATCTTCGGGATTCTGCCGAACAAGGGTTGAGTTCCCAACGATATCGATGCGCAGGAAGGTAAAGATATACTCTTCGAACTCCCTGAGCACACCCCAGTTCATGGTCTGCATCACCCTGGGGTCCTCTAAGAACATATTGCTGTCCTTATCGTAGATGAGCCCCGCTTTTCGTATTTCACCGAGCATCTCACTCAGGTAGGGGATCCCGTACTTCCTTCCTCCCAGGCCGCTTTCACGTATCTTGATGAGCATGGTCACGAAATCGAACATCAGCTCGCTTTCATTCATGTCACGGACAATCTGCCTGGCTGCGTCCTTGTTTGGAATGGACATGTTTCGGGAGAATCCCATACGTTCGTAGAGATCGTAGTTTCGAATGAATCGGCGTGCCAGGTGAATCATTGAACGTACGTCCATCGATTCGGCAAGTGCCCGGGTAGCCAATTGCAGGAGCCAGCCGCTCACGCGCACGGATGAAGGGTCCTTTCAGATGAAGATCGCCTCGCCTCGGGCGAACTTCAGATTACGAATCGCTATTCGCCTATTATTAAGGTCGGAAATGCCTGGGGAAAAAATAAATAAAAGAGAAAATTATGTCAAGGAGGGAAAGATATTCAGCTCTGCATGATCTGCTCGTAACGGTCAGATGCCTCAACCCAGTGATCATGCTCACCGGGCTCATAGTGTGCGATTTCAACTGAACGATGCGTTATCTCCCTGCCCTCCTGCAGGGAACTGATCTCGCCTGTCCCCTTGAGCTGCATGAGAAGATTTCCCACGGCCGTGGTTTCTGTTGGGCCGGCAACAACGGGCAGATCCATGGCATCGGAGATCCACTGGCAGAGGAGACAGTTCTTGGCCCCTCCGCCTACGAGATGAATGAGCTCGATATTCTTGCCTGCAAGCTCCATCATCTGCCTGAAATTCCTGCACACCTTCAGGGCGATGCTTTCAAAAACACACCGTGCCGTTTCCCCCATGGTTCCCGGGGCCTCCTGACCGCGGGCTTTTACATAGTCTGCGATCACTCCCGGCATGTCTCCCTGCACCTGGCTGAACATGGGCTGGTCCATATCGAAGAAAACTCTGAAGGGAGGCGCCGTCTCGGCAGCGTCCACGATCTCCTCCCAGGAGACTTCCCTTCCGAGATCGCGTATCCATTTTTCCCTGCATTGCTGTATGACCCAGAGCCCGTTTATATTCTTGGCAAGGAAGCTCTTTCCCTCCGCATCACCCTCATTGCCAAAGCCCTGTTGAAAAGCACTCCGGCTGAGCACGGGCTCCTCGGTTGCCATGCCGTTGACACACCAGGTCCCCATGCTGAGCCACGCCCAGTTGTTCTCTGAGCGCAGAACAGGAATGCCCGCCTCTGCTGAGGCAGTATCGTGTGTTGCGGGTACAATGACCGGAATGGCCGGCACATCGAGCTCACCGCACACCCCCCTCTGCACCGCACCGATCCTCGTGCCCGGAAGGACAACCTCGGAAAAAAGTTCGCGTTTGAGCCCCAGCTTATGAAAAATACGGTCCTCCCAGCACTTCTCCTTCTGATTGTACATGACCATGGTGGAGGCATTGGCATACTCGTTGATCACCTCTCCGGTGAGGAAATAGTTGAATATATCGGGCATCATCAGGAAACGGTGCGCAAGAACATATTCCGATGCCCTGTCCTGTGCGAGCGCATAGAGATTGTAGACACCCATGATGGAAATAGTGAACATGCCGGTGAACCTGAAGAGGTCCTCTTCCGGTACGGCCTTGAAAACCTGCTCCGTGACGCTGTTGCGCCTCTCATCGCGGTAGTGCACAGGGTTGGCGAGAAGCTTTCCGTTCCTGTCGATGAAACCGTGATCGCAACCCCAGGTGTCCACACCGAGGGACGCGATCTCGCCATACTGCCGTACGGCCTTCTGCAGGCCTTTCTGCAGTTGGGCGTAGAGCCAGAGCACGTCCCAGTAGAGAGTGCCTGTCACCGAAACAGGATGATTGTCGAATCGATGTACCTCTTCAAAACTGAATGTCCTGCCGTTGTAACTGGCTACCAGGGCCCTTCCGTTACTTGCCCCGAAATCGAATACAAGGTAGTGCCTCATCTTCATATTCCTCACCTCATGGTAAACTAATGTGCTCCCGTTCAGTCGCCTCTTCGATATTTTGCCCATGATTATTCCGGGATGTACAGATAATCCCGATAGGGTATACGTGAGATCTTCTTCAGTCCCAGCCAGAAGGCAAGCTCCTCTATGAGCTTTGTGGCATTCTCGAGCACCATGGGATAGTGATGGGGCAGACCCTGCACCAGCATGGTGTTTATCAGGTCGAGCACCTCAATCGGTTCACTGTAGAGCTTCAGGTCCCTGACCCATCCCCTGCTCCCGTGAAAGCTTTTCTTCTCGTCGCCCAGTGTCTTTCCGGTGAAGTAGTAGAAACTGTCAGCCTCACCGATGAACCTGAACACCGTCATATCGGACGGTCTGAAGACGACATCGGTGATCGGGCCGGCATCCTTGAGCCGTGCATCCTTCGTGTAATCCGCGAAGTAGTGACGGTCGAGCCGTACGCCCTTCCCGTCTGCCATGTCAAAGGGGGAGGTGCCGCAGTGCCACATCATCAGTGTATTGTCCTGTGTGTCGAACTTTGACAGGTCCATGAGCACGGTAGTTGACCCGGTCAGATAGTGCAGTGCAAGCATGGACACGGTGCTCAACACATCGGCCTCGCAACCCGCAACGGTCCCAGCATTGTTGAGCAGCGCGTTGATGAGACAACCCGACATGCCCTTGAGGGGCATGAGTTTCGGCCAGCATGAGAAGGCGACCGCATCGTATTCCTGCGCATCACAGAGGTTCCTGATGGCACGGTACATCCTGACCGACAGTTCGATCTTGTCCGACCCGATGCGCCCCCTTGTGGTCTGGGAGCCCAGTCTGTCAAGCTCCTCTCTCACCACATCTTCAGGTATCTCCTCTCCCATGGCGATGATGTCTTCGACCTCATAATCTCTCGACACATCCACGCCGACACATTTGTATATGTCCCGTACATCATTGTAGTGATTGATATGACCATCCGCCAGCTTCCCAATCTGTGCCACCCGGGCATCCCTGAGGTTCTTCTTTGCGGCAAGTACTCTGACCGTAATCTCGAACCTGGGCTTGAATAAAGGCCCATCGAGGGGGCCGAAGAACCACTTCACCTTTTTGCCGCCCCCCTTGAAGTAATTGCGTGCTATGCTCGCATTCTGGGAGAGGTTCACGAAGGAAGCGAGCGGCATGGGGCCCTCGTCACGCGGCTCCTCGATTGCCCACAACCCCACGTCGGCAGTTGCCTTCATAACCTCGTACACCTGATCACCAATGATGTAGGCAGGAATGAAGAGGAGAAGAAAATCCACCTCCTGTGCATCGAGCTCGTATCTGATTCTCCTTGCCTCCTGTACCGTGAGCATGGGCTTTTTAAAATGGATGATTTCGAAGTTCAGGTCCCCGGACATACGGTCGAGTTTTTTCTGATAATCCGCGAACATGTCGAGACCGACTGTGGAGAAGCCGTCCATGAATCCTGCTGCAAAACCGATCTTCAACTTTTTCATAGAGAACCCCTCTCTCACACGCCTTTCACTGCACTGTGTAATTCCGCCACGCTTTTTTTAAAAACCCTCCTGCCGCTCTTGCGGTGCCTCTACACCCCGAAATGGGCTTCTGCATCGGTAATGGACTCATCAATAATTTCCAGCGCTCGAGAGGCGAGTTTTTCCGTCATAATGAGGGGTGGGGCCATGCGAAGGATATTTCCCGCCGGTATCCAGGCAAGCCCCTTCTCAACTGCCTCCATCTATGATGTCATTGAGCCGCTGCCTGTAATAGGTGAAGCTCTCCCAGCTGATGTCCTGGGAAACCGCATGATCGATATGGGGGACGTAGCCACCGCTTTTCAACACAGGCTCCAGACGATGCAGCTCTCCATCGATATACTCCCTGCGGGACGTGAAGAGCCTTGTCTTGTCGACGCCCCCCATCATTCTGAGCTGCGGATAGGCTTCACGAATCGCCACAATGTCATTCACCGCCTCAATGGGAAACAGCCCGTTTACACCGGTCTCGACCCATAAGGGTATCAGCTCCTCGACAAGGCCATCACAATCAACAAAGACATATTCGATGCCGAAGCCCCTGACAAAATAGACCAGCTCCCTGTAATAGGGTGCCATGAACTCCTCGAACATCTGAGGAGATATCATGGACCCGCCCCTGTATGCCATATCCTCGAGCACGAAGACACAGTCGATGTCGAATCTCTCCAGTATGAGCGACCAGCACTCCATGAGGAAGTCCAGAAAGAACCGATTGAACTCCTTGATGAGACCGGGATCGTCGTACAGGGTGAGCATGTACTGCACATCACCCATGAGATAACGCGGAAAAAAGGAGAAGCCGTAGGGATTTCCTCCGAGACGGACCGGGAACACCCTGTCCCGCAGGTAGCTCTGCAGTACATCGATGTTCTGCGGGAGGCGCTTTACCACATCACGGTCATACTGTTCGGTGTATCGGTAAAAATCCTCCCTGTTCTTTATGGGATGCTCCAGGTTGAAATGGGTTGCCGCGTTGTCCTTTACCTGCTTCTTCGTGATGCCGTAGCGGTCACGCAGCACACGGTAATGGCTGTTTTCCTCGAGCAGTTCGGGTTCCAGTGGAGGGCTCAGGTCAACGGGGAATTTGGCCAGATAGGAATCGAGCTGCAGCTGTGGCATGACATTCCTGTCCACGAGCTCATCCGAGTCGGGTGAAATGGGATCGCCTCCCCGAACGAGATCACCGTCGAGCCTATCCTCGGGAATCCCCTCCCGTCTCAGTAGCCCCTCTTTGAACCAGCGCCGTAGGGTGCCCGCCCAGTAGCCGAATTCAGTTTTCATGTTCGAAGCACTGTCCTGGAAGCTCATGACTGCATGAAATTTCTCGCGGGCGTTCATGCCTGTCTCTTCTCCCTTGCCGGTACGTCGGTATCGGGTACCGCCTACTTGAGAACCAGCTTGCGGATGAGCTCCATGTTGTCGACAAAACGGTAGCCTTCCATATTGCCGTCTATTTCCCCGGCGTGCTCGGTGAGCCTGTCGGCGAACTCCTTGAACTTGTGCACCATGCTCACGCCCAGCTGAAGTGATTTGGCCCGGTCATCCCGGGGAGCAATGATGTCGATGGCCTGCCACCCCTCGTAGTCGGTCTTGTTGAGATAATAGTAGAACTCCAGTATTTCCCAGAAGTTGACAGTACCGAATATCATGTCCGGGTCCGCATCACGGTAATTCTCGTTCAGGTGTATCTGAAAAAGCTTCTTGTGGGTGTCGATGATTACAAGTGATTCAGCAATATTCTCCTGGGCCATGAAGGAGTGGCCCACATCCAGAGCTCCTCCCACATTGTTGAGGCCCACGTCGTCCAGGAACATCATGATTTTACCCGTATCTCTGGCATACTGCCTCTGACGAGGGTCTTTGTTCTTTGCCTCCACAGCGATTTTCATATCAGGGGCGTGCTCCCCAAGCTCCTGCAGGGTTTCAACGAAGTATTTCAGCCCGTCATAGTAGTTCGCCTGGAAGGGATAGTCGAAGCCGTCATGGGCGGGCCAGAGCAGCACGCTCTCCGCCTTCAGTTCCTTGGCGAAATCCAGACCCTCCTTGAACTCCTTGATTGCTTCCCCTCGTACCTTCTTGTCCGTGCAGCTGTAGGGCCCATTCTTCCATTTCCGGTCGCTCCACTGCTCCACAAAGACATCACCGATCTTCAGACCGAAGTCTGAAACCTTCTTCAGCAGCTTGACGGGGTCCTTTGGCATAAGGGCTGGAGGATACATCTGGAATATACCGTCCAGTCCTTCGGTTTTTGAAAAAATCTCGAGCATCTGATCAATGTTCATCTCCTCGAAGTAGCCGCCCGGAACGTAGCGTTCCGCATAGGTCCCTAGACACCACAGGTGTGCATCTACATTCAGTTTCATAATCGGCTCCCTTTAATAAAAAAATTTCAGTCGATGTGAAAGACTTCTTCCAGCTCTTCGATTTCCGGTCCGATAATGGCGCTGTCCTCTTTGACAAAGTACTTGTCCAT
>JAGLSF010000339.1 GCA_023136305.1 Spirochaetota bacterium | reverse complement strand
CTATTATGTTTATGGTAGAATCGACAAAAGCCTGCCGATAAACCATGGGGAGGGAGTGTTCAAGAGCGTGGAAGATGCTCTGTACAGGGAAAATACCCCCCCAGAGCTCAGGGGAAGGGTATTCAATATTCAGCGCTACAGCCTCCACGATGGTCCGGGTATCAGAACCGTCGTGTTCCTGAAAGGATGCCCCCTTCACTGCGCCTGGTGCTGTAATCCTGAATCCATAGAGGGTAAACCCCATATTACCTTCAATCCTGACAAGTGCATCGGGGACGGCCGATGCATCGAGGCGTGTCCGACCGGTGCGCGAGAGGCTGAGGGATATCATGTTGAGATGTGCAATTTCTGCGGGAAATGTGTCGAGGTGTGTCCAACCGGGGCCCTGGAACTGCTGGGACGTGAGATGCGTATCGGGGAGATCATCGACGAGGTAGAGAAGGATCGGCTCTTTTACGAATCCTCCGGTGGAGGTGCCACCCTTTCGGGCGGCGAAGTGCTTGCACAGCGTGAATTTGCACTGCAGCTCCTAAAGGAGTTCAGATCGCGCATGCTGCACACGGCAATTGAAACCACCGGTTTCGCTCCGTGGGAGCATGTGGAGGAGATCGCGAGTGGTTGTGACCTCGTACTCTACGATTTGAAGCACATGGATTCTGCTGCGCACAGGAAGTACACCGGCGTTCCCAATGAGCGTATACTTGAAAATGCCGTGCGTCTTGCACAGAAAAAACGGGAGATCATATTCCGTGTGCCCCTTATTGGCGGGGTCAACACGGACATGCGGAACATCAGGGCACTTGCCCAATTCGTGGTACAGACGGGCGTGGAGGAGGTGCATCTTCTCCCCTATCATCGCCTCGGCGAATCAAAATACGCAAAGCTCGGCAGGGAATACGACTGTGCCGGATTCACCCCTGAGAAGGAAGCAGTGGATGAGATCAGGGCAGTATTTGAATCCCATAACCTTGTGGTCATGATGGGCGGATAGTGCATGGCATGAATAAAATTGATACAGTATTGTAACGATTACAAAATATATGTTGTATTTTCAGAGCATCCTCTTTATAATTGACCAACACCAGGGAGATACGTAAAAGGAGGACCTCATGGATTTGACCGCAGCCACGCTGGACCGGTACCGGGAAGTGCATGATTTTCCCACACAGCCCAAACATGTATTGAATCCTGGCATGGCTGCCTATGCGCGGGGTCAGCGTTTGCGCAACCGTGTCATTACTGTGGATCCCCATATCTGTATCGAACGGGCACGGATTATTACCCAATCCTATCAGGAGACTGAAGGTGAGCACGTCCTCGTGCAGCGCTCAAAGGCATTCGACCGCATCATGCGCGGCATAGGGGTGTACATACTGGATGATGAGCTGATTGTGGGACATCAGGCGAGCACTCAGCGTAGTGCACCGCTGTTTCCGGAGTTTGCCGTCGAATGGGTCAACCAGGAGATCTATACCTTTGAAACCCGTCCCCAGGACCGTTTCATCACACCCGAGGAGGTGAAACGGGAGTTCAGGGAGGACATATACCCCTACTGGAGGGGCAGGACACTCAATGACCGGCTCTACTCATACCTCAGCGAGGAGATCAGGCTGCAGCGTTTCGTGGCAACCGTGTTCAGTGTGGGCCTGCATGAGGACGGCGGTCTCGGCCACGTGGCACTCGATTATGAGAAGGTCCTGAGGCAGGGACTCGATAGTATCAAGGAAGAGGTAACTGAGAAACTTGACGGGCTCGGTATATGGAAGCCCGAGGACTTTCAGAAAAAGCTCTTCTACGAGGCCTGTATCAGTATGTGCGACTCTGTCATCGCCTTTGCAGAGCGGTATGCCGCTGAGGCACGGAACATGGCGGCCGTTGAGGATGATGCGGTGAGGAGAGAGGAGCTGGAGGAAATCGCCGTCATCTGCGAGTGGGTACCGAAAAACCCGCCGCGTACCTTCCATGAGGCGCTTCAGTCCTTCTGGTTTGTACAGCTCGTGCCGCAGATCTACGACAACGGCGTCTCCATTTCACCGGGCCGCTTCGACCAGTATATGTTCCCCTTCTACTCGTCCGACCTCAAGGAGGGGAGGCTGGCGCTGGAGAGCGCACAGGAGCTCCTGGAGGCGACGTGGGTCAAGTTCACTGAGCCCATCAAGGTGTACCGCGCTGCGGATGCTGCCTTTCATGCAGGGTATCCCATGGGGCAGAACCTCTGTATATCGGGGATTGCGCCCAACGGGCTCGATGCTACCAATGATCTGAGCTTCCGCTGCCTGGAGGCCCACTCGCACATGCTGCTCATGCAGCCCAATTTTTCCGCACGGGTTCATCACAACAGTCCACAGCAGTATCTGATG
>JAGLSF010000338.1 GCA_023136305.1 Spirochaetota bacterium | reverse complement strand
ATCTTGAAGGCTGACCAGGTGGTCTCCATTTCAGTCAGACCGGTCGTTCGGTAGAACTCCTGGTTGTCGATTACTTTTCCCAACTCTTCGACCTCCTGTCTGGCACGGTTGTCGTACCAGACAATTGCGGGACGAAGGGGCCGGTCCTTTTCATCAAGCAGAATAAAGGTTTCGCCCTGGCTGCATCCTGAAATCGACCGTATCTCGGAGACCTTCACACGGCTATACTCAAGCACCTCCCGAAATCCATCCATCACCGAGGTCCAGTACATATCGGGATCAAGCTCGTACCAGTCAGCATGAGGTGAATCGAGACGATAGTCCCTGGTTGCCTTGTACAGCAGTTTCCCATCTCTGCCGAACAGTGCAGTCTTCACCGACGTTGTTCCCACATCAAAAGTCAGGTACATGAAGCACTCCTTGTTGAAAAATCAAAGCAGGGCTTTATCATCGCAGGCTCCTAGCGTACAAGAATCTCAGGCCGTTTCAATGTCACACCGCCGTATGAGATCTCTCGGGAGGGCCACGAATCGGAAAGGGTGAGCACCTCGAAGCCGCCATCCTTTACCAGAATTGAGTCCTCGATCTTGGTTCCTGTAATGGTGGGATTATGGGCGATTATCTCACCTTCCTGAATTACATACCCGTTTTCAGGATGAAGCCCCTGCTCCCGAGTCAGATATCCTCCGGTACCGCCCTGATAGTGCTTGAGCTCCTCTTTTTTAAATCCCTGCTTCTCATATTCCTTTGCACCTGCAATAAACACGTCCTTCATCGCAGTGCCGGGCCCACTTGCCGTAATATAGGCCATGTCAACCTTATGCAGGGCATCGTATCGGGATTCGATCTCACTGGGTATCTTTCCGAAGTGCACGAGCCGGGTCATGCTCAGAATGAGCCCCCAGCGCTGGGCGCAGATGACAACCATGCAGTACTTCTCCAGTTTTTTTTCGGTGGGCATTGGGTGTCTGAAGTTGAATATTCGTTCGTCCGTTCCAACTAGGAGCACTACCGGATATACCCCCTGTGCCATAAGCTTTCCACCGATAAGTCCCTGAATCTCGTACTCATCCATGCCGGGTTTTACCTCGCGCATTGTATCTTCCGTGGCCCCTACGCACATGCTCGCGAGTTTCCGGTAACGCGCAGCCTCGTTTTCTGTCAAGGGGACCCTGAGAAGGGACAGGCTATCAGCTTCATTCGTACCTCCGGGAAAGGAGAAATCAGCCGCCACTTTTCCATTACCGACAATCCTCTGTACTTCGCTTACCACATCGCCTTCGGTCCACAGGAACTCCACCTTTTCAAGATTTAGTCCAACAGCCTCCTCGTGGGCTACCCGCGGCATCTCGATATTATTGGTGATCATGTACAGCTTCTCGGCCGTGACAAGCATATTCACAAAACCAAGCTCAGTTCCATGAATGATCTGATTGTCACCGCCGCAGCTTATCCAGGAAAAGTTGTGCTGCGTTACAAATAAAACCCCGCTATAACCATTCTGAGCCATGAAACTTCTGATCTTTTGTAGTTTGCCGGATAGCTCTTCCTGTTTTGTCATATGAAATTACTCCTCTCTATTTACATTGAGCTTAAGATTGAAGATGCAAGGTATTCGAATCATTCCCACAACATATCTGAGGTCAGAGAAAACATCGTATGAATAAAGGGCATCCTCCCCAAGTTTATGAATCCCGGTTTGCACTCCATAACAGACGGCACTGAATGGATCAGGATTGAAGCAGTTGCGCTGTCTCCGGGTACGCCGCCCTTCAAGGTCGTGTCGACGGAAGGTACGCCATCAATAACGATCCTGTCATACACTTTCTCAGGTTTAACGTACATCTGCAAATCCAGGGATATCACCCTCTTCCCATCTCGGATTCCGTACCCGCTGTGCTTCATTCCCATGGTCTTACCGGCTTCAACGGTGAAAAACTCTGTCTCAACCCTGTCCTGAGCAATGACAGGTACAACCTTTTCCTCGACCCTGTCCAGATTCCATCCGAGACCGTGCGCGAGGCTGTACATCGATTCTACCAGGCCCCTATGTCCCATTTTGTTCTTTTTCACGAGATCGATGAATACATCCGGGTGGAGGCCCATACCCACCTTCTTCTGGAGGGGAAATCGACGCGTGGACGCATCGACGATCCGCTCCACCTTAACCGAATGAACAGCTTCACATACTTTTGCCAGGAAAAGCGGCAGACTGTCCATGACATATCCGGGATTGACACCCGTACCTAGAATACTCACATTTCTCGCTAACGCCTCCTCATGCAGTTTCCTGAAATGATTGTAGGTGTCCGGTCGCGGATGAAACATCTCCTCAGCTGAAGAGATGCAGTTCGCACCCGCAGATACGA
>JAGLSF010000337.1 GCA_023136305.1 Spirochaetota bacterium | reverse complement strand
GAGACCTTCAACATTAAAAAATTACAGAGGGATTTCATTTTGTACCATGAAAGCCTAAAAGAGCAGACCATCTCATTTGTGATTTTTGAGCGTAACATTGATCGAATTGCTTTGAACTCAGCTTCGGGAAAGCATATAGAACAATTTTTCCTCCAGAATGGGTTTTCAGTGTTGCATGGGATAAATGAAACCAATGAAGAGTTATTCATGAGTGCAGCAGGCGGTGATGCATCATCTCTGCACATATACAAAGACAGAGTGGATTCGCAACTCATTGCATTCACCCATATAGAGTCCTTTTCCTCCAGTAAAGTGTCGGAGGGTTTTTTCTTTGCAAAATCAAGGATCACGTTGGCTGTCGTCGATGTATTTACGGATGAAGTGGTCTTTAATTCCGTAATTGAGGATGTGAAGGGAGCGGGGAATACAGAATTAAGAGCAGGAATAAAAGCTATCACCGAAGCCACAGAGGAGTTCATTGTGAAATTAACACACGAGATAGATGATATCGATTAAAAAACAGTAGGATTCAACGATGAATTTTGCTGGGAATCTATAATCTGAAGGGGGTTGCAATGTCGAGATATTATTCCTTCCGCATTTTATTGATCTGTATTGTTACTTCACTGAGTGGATGTGTGAGTGTGCCCGAACCCCGAGAGACAACCCCAACAGAGATCAGAGAAACAAGCGTCATGACCATAGGAGAGGCGCCTGTCATACACATCAACAATGAATTATTGCAGGCAGCTTTCAAGGGACAGAGTTCAGAGTTGAGGGTGCTGCTCGAGCCTGAAGAAGACATGAGTGAAAAATTAAAGGATTCACAGACAGCACTGCTGCTTGCATCCGTGCGGGGCCATACAGAAAGCGTAAATATACTGCTCGACGCCGGGGTAGACGTTAATGGTAAAACAGTGCGTGGTGGAACAGCTTTGATGTGGGCGGCAGGGTCGGGTGAAGATGCCACTGAAACGGTGCAGGTATTGCTGGAGGCTGGCGCACATGTTCATGCAAAGACCAATGATGGTCGCACAGCCTTAATGGATGCGGCGATGCGGGGCAACATGAAAACAGTTCAGGTTTTGTTTCAAGCCGGTGCGAAAGTCAATGATGAAACCGAATCCGGTATGACACCTCTCATGGAGGCGGTAAAACAGGGACATGTGGAAGTAGTGCAGCTCTTTCTGAATTATGGGGCTGATGTGAATGCTCAAAACAGGGAAGGGCAGACAGCTTTACTGATGGCAGAAGCGGCCAGCTATACTGAAATTGAGCAATTACTCAAGCAAGCTGTTGTTGTTGATGTGACTAAGTAGTGAAGGGGGAACACATGAAAAAAATTCCCGTTGTATTTCTTCTACTCTTTGCGATGTACCAGTTGGCGTGGGCGGGTGCTTCAAAGGAGGCTGAAAGCCCTGAGCGGGCGGAATACTTGGTGTCTAAAGGGCAAATTACACCTCCGGATGAGATTTACGAGGATGCTTACGTATCTTCTATTGATTTCCAATATCCAGATCCTGAAGGTTCCTTTGGGGTACGGTTCTATTCGGGCAATCGACAAGTATCTGCACAGGGACAGGAGGAGATAATACTTATCGGAATCCAGGGTCGGAGGTTTACCTTTGAGGATTTACCCGTAATGAACCAGGCTTTTGTTATTGATAAGAGCGGCTCTATGTATCAAAGGGATAAGATGAGCTGGGTCAAGGAATCCTTTGATGTATACATAGATAAAATAAGAGAAAAAGACTTTGTATCACTTATCGTATTCGATGATACGGCACGGGTCGTTTTCCCTTCCACTCAGATGAGGGGTTCACATATCCGGGAGAGGTTCAGGGATGCCGTTTACTCCATTGTACCTGGAGGCGGAAGCAACCTGTTGTATGGTCTGCAGCTGGGATACAAGGAGGTGCTTTCAAATTATCACAAGGATTACATGAACCAGGTGCTCTTTCTGACAGACGGAATGGGAGATTCTGAGGCTCTGTATGAGATGGCTGCGGCCTATCGGGAAGTCGGGATCAATGTTACCACAATGGGGCTGGGCGAAGATTGTGATCTTGAGTTGATAGACAGTCTTGCCGACTGGGGAGGAGGGAGTTCTCGGTTCATATCAAGTAGAGAAAAGATGAATGAAATTTTTGGCAGTGAGTTTGGCCGTATGGTCATCCCTGCAGCCCGTAACGTGGAACTCGAGCTGTATTTACTACAGAATCTCAGGGATGTGACGGCATGGGGTTATCATGCTGAGATAGAGGGGCAATGGGATGCCTACAATCGTCAGGATGGAGAACCTCCGGCCCCCTATGGCATAGGGGTAGGACCAGAGGGTTTTATTTTCATCGCTGATGATAAAAACGACAGGATACAGAAGTTTGA
>JAGLSF010000336.1 GCA_023136305.1 Spirochaetota bacterium | reverse complement strand
ATGAAGTGTACAGCATACTCTCCCACCTGGGCATCACCACACCCAACCATTCTTTTGCGCGACACGAGGAGGAGATCACCAGTGAGACTCTTTCGAGTTTCGGCAGCAGCAGAATCGTATTGAAGGTCGTGTCCCGCCACATTACACACAAGCAGAAGGCCGGCGGCGTCAAGGTTGTTCACAAAGACCTGGACTTCGTCAGATACTCCTTCGAAAAGATGAAAGCCGCATTCGGAAATCAAAAAACCAAAATAGAGGGAATACTGCTGGTCGAGTATATCGAATACTCAAAGGACTTGGGCAATGAGAACCTCCTGGGTTTCAGGGAAAGCGAGGCCTTCGGGCCGATCATCTCATTCAGCAAAGGGGGATCCGACGCAGAGCACTTCGCCACATACTTTTCAGCCCCCAACCTGATCCTCGCACCCATCAATCGTCAGTGGGCCGAGGCCCTGCAGTCATCCACCAAGATACAGAAGAAATACCTGGATGAAGGTAAACAAGACTACATATCAAAAATAATCGATACAGAGGTGAAGCTCAGCGATCTCGCAATACAGTTCTCAAGCTTCTTTGACCTGGGAGGAAGCTTCTCTCTGACCGAGTTCGAGATCAACCCCTTTGTATTCGACCATGACGGAAACTACATCGCCATAGACGGCTTCGCCACCTTCAGGAAAAAAGAGAAAAAATCGGTCGATCTCGAGGTGAGGCCCACAGAAACCCTGAGACCCCTCTTTGAACCCAACGGCATTGCCGTGATCGGCATCAGTCTGACCGACATGACCAATGCGGGAAACATCATTCTCTGCAACCTCAATGCAATGAAGCGGGGGGATGTGTACGGCATCGGGCTGAGGGAAGGGCATCTCGAGATTGGCGGGAGGGATGTGCATATACATGCATCCATACGTGAGGTGGAACAGCCCATTGACCTGGCAGTCATTGCCGTGCCGGCAGAGGCAACCGCTCCTGTGGTGAAGGAGTGTGCTGCCAGGAATGTGCGCGCTATCATACTCATTCCCGGGGGTTTCAGTGAAATACACAAGAACGTCGAGGCAGAGGACCGAATTCTTTCGATCTGCAGCCAGCACGGCATACGGCTCATGGGCCCCAACTGTCTCGGTGTCGTGTACGCCGGAGAGGGTGAAGGCAGTGGGATCAACACCTTCTTCATTCCGGAGGAAAAGTTCAGTATCAATCTCGAGCGGGAGAAAAACGTAGCCATCCTGAGCCAGAGCGGGGCCCTTGGCATCACCGAAATCTACAATCTCAGGAATGCAATCTCACCGAAGGTCATCGTAAGCTACGGCAATCAGCTCGACATAGATCCTTCAGATCTGATTCAGTACTTTGAAAGAGATCCCATGGTCGATGTGATCGGTCTGTACATCGAGGGATTCAAGCCGGGTGCGGGGAGAAAGTTCTTCAACACCACGGCCATGTGCACGAAACCGATCATCGTGTACAAAGCCGGAAGAACCGATGAAGGAAAGCTTGCCACCCAGTCACACACGGCGAGCATAGCGGGGGAGTATGAGGTTGCCAAGGCCGCCATGAAACAGGCCGGCCTCATCGTGGCTGACTCCATGATCGATCACGGGGATTTCATCAAGACATTTGCCCTTCTCCACGATTTCGAGGTCAGGGGAAATCGCGTCGCCGTCATCGCCAATGCAGGTTATGAGAAGACCTATGCAGCGGACAACCTCGGTGAGCTTTCACTTGCCGAACTGGATGCGAAGACCCTCGGGAAGCTCGAGCGTATCATTTTTCCCTATGTGAAGGCAGGTCCCCTTCTCGACCTGACAGGTATGGCCACGGATGAGATGTTCGAACAGTGTATCGACGTACTGCTCGGGTCGGACCGGGTCGATGCACTCTGTATATCTATCGTACCCCAGGCTGCGGACATTCACACCACCGATGAGGAGATTGACAGCTGCAGGGAAAACATCGCCGCACGGATCGTTAAGATGGTGCGGAAACATAAAAAACCGGCCGTTGTTTCGGTGAATGTCGTTTCGGGAGCCGACGCCTCCTACAACAGGTTCGGTCAGGTGCTGAACGCCGGTGAGGTACCGACCTTTTTCACGGCTAAGCGGGCAATGACCTGCCTGAACGAGTTCATCCGGTACCGCCACATCAGGGAAAAGAATCTCCTCAGTGAATGGCTGAAATAAAAGAGGGGGAGTGGGAGCTTTTCATACCATTCTCTCATACACTATTTTGCGATGAGCAATGCCAAGAATGAAGATGTATTGATTCTCGATTTCGTAAACGATTCTATAATACCCAACCCTAAGCTTTCGGTATCCTTTCAATGTTCTTCTCAGTGGCTCACCGTACTTCTCCGGTTCAGTCATCAATCGCAGCTCAATGGCAGATTT
>JAGLSF010000335.1 GCA_023136305.1 Spirochaetota bacterium | reverse complement strand
CCGACTGTATGATATCGATGACCTTGTCCACAGTCAGGTTGTAGGATGCGAGAAGGGTCCGGTCGAGATCCACCTGCACCTGCCGCTCCTGACCGCCCCATATCATCACATTCGCCACACCGTCAATCTGCTCCAGGTTTCGCTTGATGTCCGTCTCGGCCCGGTAACGCAGGCTCTTCATGCTTCGTTCTCCCTCGACCACAAGTATCATGACGGGGATCTGGGAGGGATCGAACTTGAAAATGAGTGGTTCAGAAGCCTCACCGGGAAGAAAATCCCTGACAACATCAAGTTTCTCCCTGAGCTCAGCCGCTGCCTCGCTCATATCGGTTCCCCACTCATACTCGATGGTGATGGATGATGAGCCTTCCTGAGACTTGGAGGTTATCTTTTTCACATTGCTTGCTGCTGCAACAGAGTTCTCCAGCACCTTGGTCAGATTCTCCTCCACCTCCTCAGGAGCCACGCCCGGATACTCGGACCAGACATAGATAACAGGAAAGGAGATATCGGGGATGAGGTCGATGGCGAGCCGCCCGAGGGAATAGACCCCGAGAACCACAATGGCGATAAAGACCACAACAGTTGTGACCGGCCTGTTGACTGCGATATCTGAAAGCTTCATTGTGTCTCCTTCGCCACCCGTACCTCATCGCCGTCATTCACGTTCTGCTGTCCGATGACGATGACCCTGTTCCCTTCTCCGATGCCCGACAGCACCGAGATCATGTCTCCTTCCTTGATGTCAATCTTCGGTTCCACAAGTGTAGCCTTCTCATTGTTGACGGTAAAAACCACCCTGCTGTTTTCTCTCTCCACCAGAGCTGCGACGGGTATCAGGATGGCACCGTTTGATTTCCGGATAATAATCTTCACCTCGCCGAACATTCCCGGTTTCAGAACATGACTGGCATTGTTGATACGGATACGCGCCTCACGGGTCCTCGATATTGGTTCGACCACCGGGCTGAGCTCATCGACCTTCCCCCTGAATATTCTGTCAGAATAGGATACCACCTCGACTTCTGCCAATAGACCGGCCGAGATACGGCCGATATCACGTTCCGGTATGTGTACCACGACCTCGACCACGTCCATGTCAATGACCTGCAGCAGAGGTATCTGGGGACTGATATAATCCCCGATCTCTACGTACACCTCCTTGACCAGACCATCGATGGTCGATTCGATCGGTGTGGGAGAATAGGACATCCCTGCTTCGCTCCGGTCTATGGTGATGAGCCTCTGGTCCTTTTGCACCCGATCTCCCTCCCCTACAGGGATCTCCTGTATCTTGCCGGGAACGGTCGAAAAGATGTTCACCTGAGTTAGGGGAACCACTTCGCCGTTCAACACCAGTGACTCGGTTATGGTCCCCCTTTTTGCCCGATACACGGCAACAGGCGTGACCGTGTCCACATCCTGGTCCGGGCCCCTGCCGAACTGCGGCATGCCTCCCGCAAGCTGCAGCTTTTCCTCGTATCGATAGTAGGCAACACTGCCCAGGCCCCCCACGACAATGAGTATACCTATAATGATGAATAACCGCTTAAAACCCCTTTTCATGAGGACCTCCTTGCATCAGCATCGAATTCATACAAACCCACGATGTCCATGAGATCGAAAAGTGCATTCATGTAATTGAAAACCGATTTGAGATAGCCCACCCGTGCCGAATTGAGCCTGATCTCCGCCTCCTTCAGCTCGATTCGCGTGAGCAATCCGTTTGCAAAGCGTTCACTGGCCGAATCGTACAGGCGTGACGCAAGCTCCACGGCCTTTTCACTGGACTTGATCTTTGCTTCCTCCTCGTTGATTTTGAGAAGAATTCCATCAATGCCGATTTTGATACTGCTTTCAATAGTGTTCAGGTTGGTCCTGAGCTCTGCAAGGTCCAGTGAAGCTTTACTCTGCTCGGCGTACTCCCTGCTGTAGGGTATGAGGGCGGAGAGCGGAATGGAGACGTTCACACCAACACTCAGGATATCATCCCAGTTCGTATAGTCATTTGCTCCCGTTGTGGTGTTGAAGGTGCTGTTCATCTTGTAGTTTGCAAAGCTTCCGATGAAGGGCTTCTTTTCGTCTCTCTTCAAGGATTCCTGATACTGAGCAAAGTTGATGCTCGATCGGTACTGCCTGAGATTGTAGTTATTCTCAATAGCCTCATCGACCAGCGGCTGCCTTTCAAATTGAAAGTAGACAGGGTTCAGCTCACCCACGAGCACAATCTCATAGTCTTCCGTGTCAGTGATGTTGAGTAAATCCATGACCGCAAGAAGGGCAAGTTCCACCTGATTCAGCGCCGAGATAACCTCAGGTTTGAAGTTCTCCGCGTCAGATTCAGCACTGAGCACCTCAAAATCGGGTACCAGGCCCGCCTCGTACCGTTCCTGGGCGAC
>JAGLSF010000334.1 GCA_023136305.1 Spirochaetota bacterium | reverse complement strand
CTCTGGTTGAGGCCGTTCAGCGCGCCCACCAATACGTTACCTTTGCACCGGCAACCCCCCTGCAGGCAGCGCTGGCCAGTGCCTTCAGTACAATTGGAGACAGCTACTTTCAGGAGCTGCACAGTGACTATACACGGCGGCGGGCTCTCCTGCTTGACGTACTGAAAACAACTGGACTGCGGGTTGCTGTACCGAGGGGGACCTATTATATCCTTGCGGACTTTTCTGGGATCTGGGAAGGTGATGACCGCAGCTTTGTCCACCATCTTATCGATCACAGCGGCGTGGCGGCGATTCCTCCGAGCTCATTCTACACGCGAGCACCAGGTGAGGGAAAGAAGCTGGTGCGTTTCGCCTTCTGCAAGCGGCTCGATACCCTTGAGCAGGCAGCCGAGAGGCTAAAGGATTTCAGCATCCCGTGATCTGCAAAGTTCTGGTACATTTCCACTCCATTTTCCCGATAATCTTGGATGAGGGGTTTATATTAATAAGGACAGTAGTTGGAGGATCAGCATGGGAAGAAGATTACACACTGCCTACCTCATTGGAATGCTCTTTATCGGGTTATCGGCGGGTGCAGCCTGGGGAACCGATCAGGACCCGCTATGGCAGAAGGCCGTGGAGATTGCATCTGCCAACGATAACTGGGTGCCGGGATATGTTATTCACAACGAGGAGGTCTACTCCCGTATCGGGATACGACAGGAAAAAACGGTTACCTATTCCGAACTGCATCGACATCAGAGCAGGGAAGTGGAGGTGACCTTTCTCAAGATTCTTCAAAACGGAAGTGATATTACCGAGGAGTTTACCGGGGAGTTCGGCAGGACAATCATTCTCGAGGAGGATGAGTACCGGGTCTATCATCCCTTCAGGTCTTCCGCCTTGGGCAGTGTTGAGTATCAGAGACTGGATAAGAAAAAGATCATCAGGGGAAAAAGGTGCATCTCCTATGCCTTCACCTATGTGGACAAAAGGGGAAGTTGGGAGGGCACAGCCTGGCTCGCGGAGGGGTCGGGTGTCCCCGTCTTTGTTCAGGGAACACTTGTGTCCGTGCCGCTTGAAGAGAGCTGGTATACCCTCCTGGGGCTTGAAGTAACCACATCCTTCACTACCAACGAGAACGGCTCATGGTATCCCGAGAGCGCCGTAGTCGATTCTCGCATCGAGGTGGTGATAAAGCTCTTTCAATCCTACAAGGGAAGGGTGAAGGAAACCTATACCTTCAGTAAGCACTGGCGTTACGAGTAACAGAGCGATCAGCTCTCCCCCACACAGGGCATTCAATCACCTGAGAGCTGCTACACCGCATCGATCTCCAGACCCAGGGCCCGTGCCATGTTCTCGAGTTCGACACCCACATGTCCCGACATGAGCAGGACGTGATGGGAGTAGAGCTTGTCGAGCAGCCTGTTGCCGTTCGGCACCCTGATCACAGCCCCGCTCCTGCAGTCCGAGCCCGGATACTCGGCGTACCCCGTTATACTCCCCTCAACCATGAGCAGTTTCTGCATGGTGGGGTCGAGCTTGGCAACGGTGAGGTCTCCCACGGGCATTCTCGCATCGATCGCCGTTGCATTGTCATCCACAATGGCCAGGACTTTTGGCCTGAGAGCCCACTCAGTGGAAAAGGATTGGGGCAGTACGCCCAGATAGCCGCAGTGGGCAACGAGTGAATAATCGGCAGGGTTCCCTTCCACATCCGGGAAGTTCGGTATGCGCTCATGCTTCAGGGCTGCCTGACCCATGAGGAAGGGATAGATATTGCTCATCATGATCGGCACTTCGAGGGAGCGGTATATCATATACTTCGTGAGAAGCACCATGGTGTCGGCCTCACATGCCCAGAGAATACCCTTCTCCTCGAAGAGCATGTTCCAGGCAAGGCAGGGCGTCGTGTCGGAGTAGAAGGATTCGTTCAGACAGTTGATGCCCACACCCCGGATATTCTCATCCTTCTCCACTTCCCGCTTTACCGCGATGTATATCTTCACAGCGCTGTTCAGCATCTGCTTTGATACATCCTTCGTGGGGATATTCCAACTTTGCAATACCTTCTCCGCTTCGCTGTCAGGTATCTGTTTGGCCTCATCTCCGAATTGCTTGAAGCTCTTTTTCACCACAGTGACACCGAACCGCTTCTTCATGAGGTCGAGGCATTGGTCCTCCCACCAGTAGAATCGTTTGAAGATGTCGGCCTGCATACCCTCGCCAGGATTATCCTGAAATACGAGAAACTTGGTGGTTCGCATCTCACGTTTCACGCCCAGGCTCCGGCAAATCTTTTTGGTCATGTCCAGGCTGGGTGGAGCGAAGGTGATACACCCTTCAGCCTTCATGAATGAAACAATCTCCCAATCCCACATCTTCACCGTTCCGAACTCCGAGGTGATGGCCAGAAAG
>JAGLSF010000333.1 GCA_023136305.1 Spirochaetota bacterium | reverse complement strand
CATGACATGCGTCAGATTGTTGAGGCTGCGGCCTCCGCACCCTTTGCACAGACAAAACCCAGTGTGATACTAGCCAATACGGTAAAATCAAAGGGCCTCTCCTTTGCCGAGGACAGGGTGAACTACCACTACTGGAAGGCGACCGATGAGGAGATTGCCCTGGCAGACCGCGACATAGCGGCAATGGAGGAGGATTTGTCCAATGAGTGAGGCCCTGGATCCCAGAAAGACCTTCGGGGAAGCTCTCGTAGAAGCCGGGGAGAAAAACCCGAACATCATTGCGATCTCGGCTGACAGCTCCAAGGGTTCAGGGCTTGGACCCTTCCGTGAACGATTTCCCGACCGGCATCTGGAGTTCGGCATTATGGAACAGGGTGTCCTTGGATTTGCCGCCGGGCTGGCAACCACGGGCAAGGTCCCCTTCGTCGCTTCAATCGCACCCTTTGTCACTGCCCGTCCCTTTGAGATGTTCAGAAATGATCTGGGTTATATGAATCAGAACGTCAAGGTGGTGGGCCGCTGTGCCGGCATGACATACTCCGATCTCGGTGCTACCCATCAGTCGCTCGACGATATCGCCATTACACGGACCATTCCCGGCGTTACAGTCATCAATCCCGGTGACCCGGTGGAGATACGAAGGGCCGTGCATGCCGTGGCCTCGCATGTGGGGCCTGTGTACATGAAGATCGGCAGCCCGAAGATGCCGGTCCTCTTCGGTGAGGAACATCAGTTCGAGATTGGCAGGGGAGTGCTCATGGAGGACGGTAAGGATGTGACGCTCATCGGAACCGGTACCGTTCTGTCCAAGGCATGGGAGGCCGCACAGCTGCTCAGAAAGAGGGGGGTCGAGGTCCGGCTTATAAACATTCACACAATCAAACCGCTCGACAGCGAGCTCCTCGTCAGGGCTGCCGAGGAGACAGGAAAAGTGGTGACCGTGGAGGAGCATTACCTCATCGGGGGGCTGGGCAGCGCGGTTTCCGAGCTCCTGTCGCAGAGATGTCCCGTTCCCATGAAATTCATCGGGGTGGATGATCAATACGTGAGTAATGGCCCCTATGAAGAGCTTCTCGCTCTCTACGGACTTCAGCCACAGCAGATTGCAGACACAGTACTGTCCTTCATGTGAGCGATCTGGCCACATCCCCATACTGTGAGGGTCTTCGATCCCGGAAAAAAGGGCTCTGTTCACGTGTTTCCCTGGCCGAATCAATGTCCAGCTCAGCGCTGATGACAACATCTTCACGCTCTCCCGCCTGTGCAAGCACCAATCCCAGGTTGTCACAGATAAAACTGGTTCCCAGGAATTCTATGCTGTCTTCTGTCCCACTTCGATTCGCACAGGCGAGATGATACCCGTTGGAGAATGCATGGGCCCGCATCTCTGCAAGCCATATGTTGCGTGCACTCTTCGGGGTTGCCGCTGCGACGCAGACTATATCGGCACCGTGGAGCCCATAGAGCCGTGCGCTCTCAGGGAAGTGCCGATCATAACAGAGCATGACTGCAAGAAGCCCGGCTTTCGTTTCGAAAACCCTGTGCCCGCTGTCGCCAGGTTTGAAATAGTAGGTCTCGTGCAGTCCCGGAACCGACGGTATGTGCAGTTTTCGATACACACCAATGACTCCGTCCCGCGAGTCTACAATAGCCGCTGAACAGTAGTAGGACTCATCTTCCTTCTCGAAGATGGGAACCACCACCACGGTGTCGGCTCCCCTTATCGCCTTCAGAATCCGGTCCGTCGTCTTTCCCGGTATCTCCTCGGCATGGCAGAAGTAGCGTTTATCCTCGTACTGGGGAAAATAGATGGTATTGAACAATTCCTGCAGTAGGATGAGGCGGGGCTTGTCCTTGAGCGCCGCCTCTATGAGAGAGACTCCCCTCTCCCCGATGTCCTCAACCGCCCCTGTACTGAACTGAACAACCGATAGAATCATGTCTTCCTCCCTACCTGTACAAGCCGCTTGGAATCGGCAGCACCGGTGAAATAGAGATAGCCGCGCACACTCATGCCCGGGAATATCTCGCGCACAGTCGCGCAGTATGCATCGACTTGCTCCCCATAGGCTTCGACAAGCCTTCCCAGCTCTGCATCTCCGCTGATGAGGTTTGTTTTGAAGTCGATCACCTCAATCTCCTCTCCCAGATAGATACGGTCGATCCGCCCGGTGAGGTTCTGATACCGGTCGGAAAAGATGCCCAGCTCGCTTACCGCGTTATCACTAAAATATTTTGTAAGCCTGTGGTCGGCAATGACATTCAGAATCACCGGCCTGACCTCCTTCACGGCAGCTGTCACCTCCGTTTTTGTATACCTGCGGCCTTCGCGGGCAGACGCCATGTCCAGCAGCCGGTCGAGCTCTCCACTGCCCAGCGGCAGTTTCCTGATCCTCTCGATGACTGCATGAAAAATAATGCCACGCAGCAGTCC
>JAGLSF010000332.1 GCA_023136305.1 Spirochaetota bacterium | reverse complement strand
CCAGCGGTCCGACCTAAAACCTGTCAGCCTTTGCGGTAATCAGGCCGTATATAGTAGTAGGAACCCTGAGGGAGGGGAGGGGCACAGCACCTTCGCGGTATAAAAGGGTTGCAAAAAGGCATGAGCTCGCATACACTCATCAGGGGAGGGGAGCTCCATGGAGAAGTTTATCGTTCAGGGCGGTAACAGATTGTCAGGGACCATATCGCCGTCCGGGAACAAAAACGCCGTTCTCCCCATACTTGCAGCAACACTCCTCACCGATAAGACTGTCACGCTGGAAAATGTACCCCGTATCAAAGATGTTGAAGCCATGCTGCAGCTTCTCGAGTCGATCGGCTCACAGGTTGCCTGGGAAGGTGATGACTGTCTCACCGTTAAAACCGATCTGCCCTCTGGCGGCACGGTAAAAATGGCCGAGCGGTTTGCCGGGGAGATTCGAGCATCCATACTCTTTGCCGGCCCCCTTATTGCACGGGGGAAGAGCGTGTACTTCCCTCCACCCGGGGGTGATGTGATTGGCAGGAGAAGGCTTGACACTCATTTCTACGCACTCGAGTCTCTGGGGGCTACGGTGCAGACTGACAAGCGGGGATTCACCCTGAAGGCGGGTAAGCTGAAGGGAACCACGATTTTTCTCGACGAACCGAGTGTTACGGCGACTGAGAACGCCATCATGGCAAGCCTGTTTGCACAGGGCGGCGTTGTGATTCGCAATGCGGCTTCAGAGCCCCATGTGCAGGACCTCATTCGGTTCCTGAACCACCTCGGGGCCTCCATATCGGGTATCGGCAGCAACATGCTCACCGTGAAAGCGGTCGAGGCACTGCAGGGAGGCCATTGGCGCATCATCGGTGATCATATTGAGGTGGGAAGCTTCATCTCCCTCGCAGCTGTGACGGGAGGCGAGATCACTATAAAGAATGCTGGGGTTCAGTACCTCCACATGATCAGATACTATTTCTCAAAACTCGGTATCAGCATGGAGTTCAGAGGATCGGACGTCTTCGTCCCGGGTAATCAGCAGCTGGTCATTGAGAACGATCATTTCGGCGAGGTCCCGACCATTTACGATGCGCCGTGGCCCGGGTTTCCCACTGACCTGACCTCCATTGCCGTTGTCACGGCAACACAGGCCGCAGGAACGGTATTGATTTTCGAGAAGATGTTCAACGGCAGGCTTTTCTTTGTGGACAAGCTTTCAGCCATGGGTGCACGAATCGTTCTCTGCGATCCTCACCGTGTGGTTGTTGCCGGTGTTTCAAAACTCTACGGAACCGAGCTCGTAAGCCCCGATATACGGGCAGGCATGGCGCTGCTCATTGCAAGCCTCTGTGCGGAGGGAGAGAGCATCATTCACAATATCGGTCAAATCGACAGGGGATACCTTCTCCTCGAGAGGAGACTCGGTAAGCTTGGTGCACGGATTGAAAGGGTAGTGGATTAGCATCGATGAGGGCCAGGGTTAAACTACTTTTAAACACGCTATCGATCATTCTGATCCTCCTTGCAGCCCTTCTCTTCTTCATATATCTCATCTACACCCACGACCTCAAGGAGAAACAACAGCAGATTCACAGGGACACGGCCCGGTTCATGCTGAGCCTCGTGGACGAACGTATACGTGCACTGCGGCAGGCCGCAGACGAGGACGGTTCTGCTGGAGGGCAGACGAAAGCACCTTCCTCCCTGGAAACCCTGTACCGTGAAATTGTAACTTCGGTAGCAGATTATTTCGATATTGAACATGGAAGTTTATTACTCGTCTACTATACCGCTACGGGAGAGATACTCTACACTTCCTCTGGGAGGGAGCGGACCCTCTTTGAGGGACTCGGAACGGGCACGGCTGAAAAACCCGAGGGTGAACTCACCCTGTCAGACCGGTTCGGTTATTACGTTCAGTATCCCGATCCTCCCCTCACCTTCTTCGTCTATGCAATGAACCGCGAGCTGTTCATGTTCAGGGATTGGCTCCTGTATCTGTCAACTGGTCTGATTGTTCTGTTTACTCTTTTCGTACTCCTCAACTTGAAGCGTGTGGCCAGGCGGTGGGATGATTTCCTCGGCCACATGAGCGCCAGCTTTTCGGATGTCATTCAGGGAAAACGGAAGTGGCCTAAAAGGGTGGCAGAGGAGTATGGAGAGGAGTTTGGTGAATTTCCTCAGTGGTACAACAGTATGATCGAACGTGTTGCATCAGTGGTCACGCAGCTCGAGGACCGGCTCAGATCACTCTTCAAGCAGCGGGACAGTTTGAAAAAGATGATCTTTCTCTATAAGAAATACATCCCCGATGAAACGCTGCAGCGTATGAACGAGAAGGATGTTGATGAAATCGTGAGCCGCAAGCAGGATGTGACGAGCCTGGACATGGAGCTGGTGGCCTTTCTCGAGCCCATCAACGAGCTCTACCCGCAGGTCATAACCGATGAGCTCAATGATCT
>JAGLSF010000331.1 GCA_023136305.1 Spirochaetota bacterium | reverse complement strand
CATAGCCGTCAATCTCATAGGGGAGGAGTTCTCTCCCCTCCATCCGTTCCTGAATAAAGGAGGTAAGCCTTTTTACATCGCCCCGAAACCATGCATGATCCTTGAATATGGAATCATAGCTGGTCTGTGAGAAGTCTCGAGAAAAGAATCCTATATTATCACTGACCCTGAAACCCATGCCCTCCAGCCGGTGCAGCACATGGATATGTTCGTTCGTATCAGATTCAGCATTCAGCCCCTCATACACGAAGGCCCTGAGGGGTATGGCGGCGACTCCCATGCTGCGCTTTCTCCTCAGATTCCCTGCAGCAAAATTCCTCTGGTTGGCATAGATATTTCCCGTTGCCTCGTTGAACTTTTCAAAATCGAGCTTCTCGATGTAGATCTCACCGCGGAATACCGAGGTAACCGGTTTGCGGAGCCGGAGTGGAATATCACGGATGGTCCGTACGTTCTCCGTTATATCGTTGCCCACGTAGCCGTCGCCGCGCGTGACTGCTCTCACGAGCAGCCCTTCCCGGTAGTGGAGCACTATGGTGGAACCGTCCACCTTCTCCTCAACTACAAAGGAGAGTGTGCCCCCCCCATCCCTTTCAGCCTTCCCAATCCATTCGTCAAGGTCATCGGTGGTGTAGACCTTTTCGAGACTGAGCATGGGAGTCGGGTGTGCCACTTCCGGAAAATCGTTGTCCATGTCGGAGCCGACTCGTTTGGTTGGACTGTCGGGAGACGCAAATTCGGGGTAGTGTCGCTCCAGTTCCTGGAGCTCATCGAACAGCGCGTCATACTCCCCGTCGCCTATTTCGGGCTGCGCATCTCTGTAGTAGAGGTCCTGATGCCTCGTCACCTCCGCCAGAAGGTAGGCCATTCTCTCCCGATCCTGCTTGCTGTCCATTGATTGTCTCCCGGTACCTCCTCCCATAATATATAAGGTGGCTGTCGAGTTTTCAACCGGTCATGAACTGGAGCATATCCCTGCTTCAGTTCCGGGGGACGTAGGGGCTGAAAAATGATCGGGCAGGAAAGGGTGCTCCCCTCCTGCCCTGATGGTGAGTCTTAAACTATCCCTGATCAGGAAGGGACCTTCGGAAGGTCCTTGAGTGCCTGCTCGATCTTTTCCTGCGGGTACTCATAATCATGCAGCTTGCCTGCCAGGTATGCTTCATAGGCGCTCATGTCGAAGTGACCGTGGCCGCTGCAGTTGAAGAGTATGGTCTTCTTTTCTCCCGTCTCCTTGCACTTCAGAGCTTCTATGATAGTTACCCTGATCGCGTGGTCGGTTTCGGGGGCTGCAATAATTCCCTCATGCTTTGCAAAGGTGATGCCTGCCTCGAAGGTTTCGAGCTGATGTATGGCCAGTGCCTCGATCAGTCCGATGTTCAGGAGATGGCAGATGATGGGCGCCATGCCATGATAGCGCAAACCCCCCGCATGCACGGGCGGTGGGATAAAACCGTGCCCCAAGGTAAACATCTTCAACAGAGGTGTGAGTCCTGCCTCATCACCGAAATCGTAGGCGTAAGGCCCTCTTGTCAGGGTGGGGCAGCTCGCGGGTTCCACGTTGACGACACGCAGGTCCGGCTTCTTGCCATCGATCTTGTCCTTCAGGAAGGGCAGAAAGAGACCCGCGAAGTTCGAACCGCCGCCAACACAGCCGACCAGAATGTCGGGGTAGTCACCGATATCCTCGAGCACGGCCTTTGCCTCGATACCGACAATGGTCTGATGCAGCAGCACGTGGTTGAGAACGCTCCCGAGAGAATAATGGGTATCGTCGCGGGACACGGCATCCTCTACAGCCTCTGAAATGGCAAGCCCGAGGCTTCCCGGGCAGTCAGGATCGCGTTCGAGCATGCTTTTTCCAGCCTTTGTATCCGGTGAAGGCGACGGAACGCATTCAGCGCCCCATGTCTGCATCATCACCCGGCGGTAGGGCTTTTGATTGTAGGAGACCCGGACCATATACACCTTGATATCAACATTGAAACATGCGCCAGCAAAGGCAAGTGAGCTTCCCCACTGGCCGGCGCCTGTTTCCGTGGAAATCCGTTTGATCCCCTCCTTCATGCTGTAGTAGACCTGTGGTACTGAGGTATTCGGCTTGTGGCTGCCGGGAGGGCTTGTCCCCTCATACTTATAGTAGATCTTGGCCGGGGTATCGAGGGCCTTCTCGAGCCTGCGGGCCCTGAACAGAGTCGTGGGGCGCCACAGCTTGTAGATATCGAGCACCTCCTCGGGAATCTCGATGAATCGCTCCGGACTCATCTCCTGCTTGATGAGCTCCATGGGAAACAGGGGTGCCAGGTCCTCCGGTCCGAGGGGCTGTCCTGTCCCCGGATGAAGGGGCGGTGGCAGGGGCTCGGGAAGGTCCGCCTGAATGTTGTACCACTTCGTTGGTAAATCCTTTTCGTCCAGAACATACTTTGTTCTTTCCATCGCACTCTCCTTCAATAAA
>JAGLSF010000330.1 GCA_023136305.1 Spirochaetota bacterium | reverse complement strand
TCCACTTCCCGTAGTCTCCGAGAGAACTGCGCCATTCCAGCAGCAGTCCCTGTTATTCTGATCCAGGTCTGTCTCGCCCCCCCGATTTTGCTGCGCGTTTGTGACGTCGTGACTGGTCTTATCACTGTCGCTATAATATGATGACCCGCGGTTTCGGAAAACAGGTACTTCCCCTGCTACCTGAACAGTCTGCGGATGAACTGACCGCCAAGACGGTGATCCTGAACTCTGAAGAAGTTTTCCACCAGCAGTCGTGCAAAGTCCTTATCCCGGCTTCCTATGTGCACTGCCGTCTCCAGAGTCCGTCTCAGCAGAGACCTGCTCCACCGGAACCGTGTCGGTTTGAGAAATCGCCCAAAGGATTCCCTGCATCGCTGCTCGTACCAGCTGAAGGCATGCTGCTCTATTATGGTTTGAGCGGCAATCCTTCCCGAGAGCATGGCAAAGAATATCCCCTCCCCTGTTGCAGGCCTGACAAAACCTGCCGCATCTCCCACTACGAGTGTGTCATCGGTGAAGATGCGCTTGGCAGGTGAAAATGGAATGATCTTCGCACGGCAGATGCCCGCGCAGGAGGAGATGATACCCCGGCCCCGCAGTGTATCGATATATAGGTCGTAGATGCCCCTTATATTCCTCTGAGGAAGATAGGCACCGAGGCCGACGTTGACATAGCCCCTTTTGGGGAAGGCCCAGGCATACCCCATGATTCCCCCAAAACAGTAGTCGATGTGTACGGTATCGAAGTCTCTACTGGTTTTGAGATCACTGACAAGACATATACCGGCTGCCCGATAGTTTTTCGGGGGCTGAACTCCCCGGGCATCGATCAGCACAGTGCCGATGGGATTACCGTTCTGAACGAAATGTGCGCCTTCTGCCACAGCTTGGTTCAGCAGAAAATGGTCGAACTCCTCCCTCAGAACCGTTTTCACGAGAGGCTGATCCGATTCCCAGCCAAACGCGGCGTTGCCGCCCGAGAATCTCACACGATAGAGGGTGGCACCTGACAGGGTACGGAGGTGCGGAAACTCTCTCTCGTAGAGGAGCGGGTTGAACAGGCCGCCTGCACAGGGCTTGTCCCTGGGGAAGGATGCTCTATCGAGCAGTTCAACCTCAACTCCCTGTCTGGCCAGGTAATAGGCCGCCGTGCTTCCAGCA
Source organism: Spirochaetota bacterium (assembly GCA_023136305.1). GTDB lineage: Bacteria > Spirochaetota > B62-G9 > B62-G9 > DRHN01 > JAGLSF01. The sequence goes on along the minus strand of JAGLSF010000330.1, from coordinate 1,354 downwards.
GGCCCCGCACCAAGGACCGATACGCGCACCCTCTTTCTTCCTCCTTCCTGAGCATAGGAGAAAAGGGCGCAGAGGTCAAGAAAATAGTGTCGACGGATCTTTCTTCCAGTGGCGAAAAAGTACTCAAGATACGGATGAACCATAAAATTTCTAATAATAATTTAATTGACATGTTGATAACACAAATGTATGTTATTAACATGTCAAAAATGATTCAATTAAGAAACGTACCTGATTCGCTTCACCGCACGCTTAAGGCAAGAGCTGCTATGGAAGGACTATCGCTCTCTGACTATCTTATTGCCGAGATCAGTCACAGTTCTGAGCGTCCAACTATGAAGGAGCTTCTTGACCGACTTCACAAACGCTCGCCAGTTACACCAACCGTATCTCCTGCACAAGCCGTCAGAGAAGAGAGAGATTCACAGTGATTGTCGTTGACTCTTCAGCAATCATCGAAGTACTTCTTCAAACCAAGACATCGTCACGAATTGAGTCAAAAATTTTCGCACCAGGTGAAACCCTTCACGCACCCCACCTCATTGACTTAGAGGTTACCCAAGTGCTGCGACGGTATTGCGCTTCAGGCGAACTTGAGTCTAGCCGTGGGCGCGAAGCTTTAGGCGATCTCACCGATTTTCCCATTTCCCGGTACCAACATGATATCTTTCTCCCCAGGATATGGGAACTGCGACAAAACATGACGGCATATGATGCCATATATGTCGCCCTCGCCGAGATACTATCTGCTCCCCTCCTCACACTGGACCAACGCCTGGCATCGGCTCCAGGCCATTCTGCAATGATTGAGCTGGTATAGCCTATCCTCTACAGTTAAAACCTGATTTCAAAGGGAGTAGTTGGATCTCTTGAAGGGAGAAGAGTAAGCTACCGTAAAAATTCTTTTGTAAAGCACTCCTACAGCCTCATATTCTCCTCTATCATACCAAGTGAATGGAGCCAGGACACGGTTCTCGATCCGTTTCTTGGCACCGGAACGACCAGCTTCGCTGCTGTCGCTTCATGCAGAAACAGCGTTGGGGTTGAAATCGATCCCAACTTCCGTACACTGATCAGAGAGGGGATGGAAGCTGCGCCCATGCTGGCAAATCACTATGTTTCAAAGCGCCTGCATGACCATGTGAGGTTTGTGAAGCACTATCAGGAGAACAAGGGGAATCCGAAGCATCAGAATCGCCATTACGGTTTCCCTGTGGTCACATCCCAGGAGGTGCACCTGACATTGAACTATGTCCTGAGCGTTGAAGAGAAATCGGCATGCTCCTATACGGCAATATACGATGAATCCCATGCCATCAGAGGCGAATCTCCACTTCCCGTAGTCTCCGAGAGA
>JAGLSF010000033.1 GCA_023136305.1 Spirochaetota bacterium | reverse complement strand
CACATTGTCCGGCGGCCTGAAGAGTATGCCCAGATCGGCCGATGCGAGCATGGTTGTATCGTTGTAGGAGTCTCCGACTGCGATCACCCTGAAATTGATCCCCTTGAATGCCTCCACGGCTTTCCGCTTTCCATCACCTATCCTGAGATGATAATCGGTAACGGTGTTTCCCCCATCTGCCTCAATGGAATTGCAGAAGAGCGTCGGATAGCCTAGTTTTTCCATCAGGGGGAGCGCAAACTCGTAATAGGTATCGGAGAGTATGATGGGCTGCACCTCCCGGCGAAGCCAGTCGATAAAGTCGCCGGCACCGGGCAGCGGGTCCATGGTGGAGATGACTTCCTGTATATCCCGCAGCGTAAGCCCATTCTCCCGGAGTATGCCGATACGCATGCGCATGAGTTCATCGTAATCGGATATGTCCCGGGTGGTCAGCCGGAGCTTCTCGATACCGGTTTTTTCGGCCACCGCAATCCACACCTCCGGAACAAGCACGCCCTCCAGGTCCATGGCAACAATGGTGGGTTTCCTGTACATTGACGGCTCCCTCTGAATTCATGAGCAGTTGAAACCGATAGGAACTGTATAATTTGACTGGTAATGTACTCCGGGGCCCGCGGGTTCGTCAATGCCAACAGCGCCCTGCACACGGAGGGGTCTTTATAATACACAGGCAGGGTGCAGCCTCGGCCGACGGAGAAGAGCGGCAGTTATTTGGTGAGATAGAACTCAACCCTCCTGTTCCGCGCGCGCCCCGATTCAGTTTCGTTGTTATCGATCGGCTGCGTTTCTCCCTTGCCTTCAGTGGTGAGCCGGTCCTTGGCAACGTCGTGTGCCACAAGATACTTGTACACCGAGCTCGCACGGCGCTCCGAAAGACCCTGATTGTACTCCTCGGAACCCACAGAATCGGTATGTCCCACGATGCGCACCTTGTAGGCAGGGAACTTGTCAAGCTTCGTGATAAGCCGGTCCAGTATCCCGAAGCTCTCGGGCAGCAGATCGGCCTTGTCGAACTCGAACTGAATGCTGTTGATCATGATCTTCAGGCCATCGGAGGTCCTTATGACGAGTATGTCGGTGTCATAGCTTCTCGATGCGCTCACCCCGTTCTTGAAGAGGTCAACTGCATGCATCTCGGCCGTATAGCTTGATGCAGAATCGAGGAGCACCTCCCACCGGCCGTCTACCTGACGGTAGGTGTAGGGGTCAGGAGGTACGAATCCGTCGTGCATCTGCACCGGGTCTGAAAAGCCGTCCCAGCGGAAGGTCTGCTTCACCGAGCCTGTTCCAGCCCACTTCTTGATGGGGGTTTCATAATCTATCCGACCATCCCAAATCCTGTAATGCGTGACGTCCCAGGACTCAACACCGCTGCGGTCCTGCACCTCCACATTGATGTACATGGTATCGGCTTCGCCGTCACCATCCGGAGAGAAAAGCTTGGGCGACACCACGAACCGGTATTCAGGAGGCGTTGTATCGACAATGATCTTCCTGTAGGCGCTTCTCGGGTGATTCCCGCTTTCGTATCTGAGAGCAATGGTGTAGGTATATTCACCGTCAGGCACCAGGTTCCCGCTGTCATCCGAACCGTCCCACTGAATAGCTGCTGGGGGAAGCCCCTCCAGTTCGACAACCCGCACGCGCTGCCCCTGACTGTTGATGATGCGAAGCTGCCAGCCAATGAGGTCCCTGTCTGAGGAGAGCTCCGGAATCAAGGAGACCTCATCGAAATAGCCGTCTCCGTTGGGAGAAATGCCCCGCTCGCTGGCCTTGAGCGTCACCTTTTCATAGTCCGTGGTGAGCTTGATGCCTGAGATCTTCTGCTCCGCAGCATTTCCGGCTGCATCCACTCCCCGCAGCCTGTAGCTGTACAGCCCGCCTTCCAGGGGCGCTCCCTTCTCATCCCTACCGTCCCAGAGTATCTCCACAGGAGGGGTGCCTGTCCACTCATACCGCTTCACCACGTTGAGCCCGGAATCGACAATCTCGCTCACATACCTGTCATCCTCCCTGCCCCGCACATTCTGGTAGATGGTGAGCGTCTCCTTGGAGCCATCGTCATTGGGCGAGACGTTCAGCTCCTCGATCACCAGTTCAATAAGCGGCGGCTGCGTGTCTATCTCAACGTCCTTGGGCTTCGATATGGGGTTGTTTCCCGTGTCGTAGCGTACGGTCAGTGTTGCCGAGTATTGCGCATCGGGGGCCATTGCACCATCGCTTCTGCGTCCATCCCAGATGATGCGCGAGGGAAGTGCGGGCCCCATTGTATCGTTGTTGAAGCTCTGTACAAGGCCGCCTTCCCTGTCCCTTATATCGAAACTCCACTGGACGATACCCTCCTTGCTAGACGCATTGATATCGAATGAAACGGTATCCTGCGTACCGCCCCCTGCGGGTGAAAAGACAAAGATGTCAGGTTCGATGGAAACTTCCTCGAATCCTGTTCTGAGCTTGACGGTTCCGGTTTCGGCTGTCGTGGAATTCCCGACTTCATCACGGCCGGTAATGACGTACCGGTAAGTTCCTTCAACGGGCTGCGTACCTCCATCGCCCATACCATCCCAGACCACCGTCTCAGGCGGTATGGTACCGTAATCCAGAGATTTGAAGGTGGCCCCCGCAGTGTTGTTTATCTTCGCCTCGAACACATCACCCTCATCGGACTCGATCTCATGCACAATACCGATGGTATCCTGCACACCGTCACCGTTGGGTGAAAAGGCCCTGAGACTCAGGGAGACGGAGATCTTTGGCGGCGTATTGTCGATCCGAATGAACTTGAAGTAGGAATCCGGGTGGTTGCCGCTGTCGTACTCGAGGGCAAACCTTAAAGAGTAGAGGCCATCGGGAAGCACCCTGCCGTCCATATCCTTGCCGTCAAAGCTGATGGTTTCAGGAAAATTCTTCTCCCCCCCGTACATGCGAACGACCAGCTCTTCCTGATCGAAAACGGTCAGTTCCCAGGTGAGAAGTCCCTCGATACTACTCGAGAACAGCTTGATTTCGTTGATGTCCAGGTATCCGTTGCCGTTCGGTGAAAAGGCACGAAGAGAGGGAGACACTGATACACGCTCATAGGTGGTCTTCACGATGATCTCTTCCACCGAGGAGGTGGTCTTGTTGCCTGCCCTGTCGAAAGCGGTTATGGTGAAAGTGTACAACCCCTCATCGACAACGGCACCGCTCTGATTCGTGCCATCCCAGTCGAACTGTTCAGGTACGCTGCCCCTGTGCTTCTCCTGATACACGACGTTGCCGTCCTTGTCGGTAATCGTGATGGTAATCTGATCATCCGGTTCGATATTGGCGCTTTGAATGTCAAGCAGCAGTGAATCCTTGACACCGTCGTTGTTTGGAGAGAAGAGCAGGTCTTCCGGAGCTTCCAGAGACACAATCGGGAACAATGTGTCCACGATGAGCGTTCCCTTTTCCGTCACCGTTGTGTTGTTGTTCTCATCCCACACGGTGAGGGTATAGTGATACTCTCCATCGGGCACCAGATTCCCATCGGCATCCTCACCGTCCCATTCGATATAGTCGGGTATCTCCACCTCCTGTTTCTTGGAGAAAACACGCCCCCAGTATTTGCTGATCGTCATCTTACGGATCTTCCGCACATCCTGGGCCTCGAAGGTCTTGACCGGTCTGCCGCTCGAGTCGGTGATGGCAAGCTCCCATCCGAAGACCATGGTGTTGTCCTTGATGTAGAGATCCATCTTTGCGCGGTCTTTAACACCATCGTGGTTGGGTGAGAAGTACATGTCCTCAACTTCCACCTCGGCCCGGGGAGGCTTCTTGTCATAGGTACCGAAGGCAACGCTGACGCCCACATTGTGTACCCATTCCTTACCGCCGCTCCACTCTGTCTGCAGTACCGAATAGGCAAGCTGTAAGTCCGTGTCCTTGATGGAGAAATCGAGGTCCGCCCCGAGCGCAAGGGGATTCAGGTCCTCTATGCCGAAGTTGAGGCCGGCCTTGAGGGTGAGTATATCGAAAAAGATATTGTCGATCCCTACTCCGTAGAACTGGTTGAAGGGAGTGAAGGCCAGCATGATGTGACCGTAACCCCTGGCCCGGTAAAATCCTGCCCGCAGGAATTCCAGCTTACCCCCCACGTCCATGGAGAGAGGCGGAAAACTGTCGTAGCCGCTGTAGCTGATGTTCTTGCCCAGGTTTTTAAAGGCAATACCGAGAGAGTGATCATGTAACCCGAAGCCCGTTCCGTCGATTTCCTTCTGATATATGGTACCTATATCAAAAGACGCGAGGAAATCGGATTCCGGACCGCCGTTCGCAAACCCCACGTTGAGTGCCGTACCGAACAGCCACTCCTCACTCACCGATTTTGAGAAGGTCCCCTTCAGCCAGACCACGTCGCCGGCCGTCATCCCGGATGGTGAAGCGAACACGATCGCATTCGCCGTAATGACGCCGATGTTTGTGGGGAAGCTTCCTCGCAGATTGACTTGGGTGTATTCACTTCCCAGCCCGCCAACCGTGAGATCGGTGGTCACACGTTTCAGGTCTCCATAGGCTGCCGGATTGTACAGGTTCGAGTCCATGCGCATGAAATCGGCAACACCGGATGCTCCAAGCGGGAAATAACTGATACCATTACCAAGATAGAAGTATTGCGAGCCCGGTATCTGATCGGAAAAAAGAGTGCTGCAGGGTAGTAGTAAGAATGCAAGGATTGCAATATACCAGTACTTTCTCATAATCCCTCTCCTCCTTTTCGGCACCCATCTTCCACAGGAACAGCAGTGCTCACTGCTGCAGCAGTACCGCATCCCAGAGATAGTATAGCTCCAGGCTTCCACGACGCATGATTCTCTCCTCGAGCATCGATCTGGGAAGATGGAAACTAACCCTTCCGACAATGTCCCTGAAGCGTACCTCCCGCTCGAACTCCACGAGCAGGGGGTCTTCTATGCCGGCCATTTCTGCCAGTACTTTAACAGCGTCATCGAAGTAACCGACACGGTCGATGAGTCCCAGTTGGACCGCATCGGTGGCAATGTAGATCCGGCCATCTGCGAGCTGGGCCACCTCTTCCCTGCTCAGGTTCTCCCTGCCCGCATCGATGGCGTCGATGAACCGATCGAGCATTCGGTCGACAATCGTCTGCATCCACTCGACTTCCGCCTGCTCAACGGGCTTGAAGGGGGACAGAGAATCCTTGCGGTCAGCTGTCTTGATGGGTACATACTCCACTCCGTACTTCTCCATGAGACCGGAAAGGTTGAAACTGTACATGATAACCCCAATGCTGCCGGTTATGGTCGTGGGATAGGCAACAATGGCATCGCTGGCAGCGGCCACATAATAGGCGCCGGAAGCTGCCACCTGTTTCATGAGCGTTACAACCGGAATGCCCGTCTCCTCCCGGAACCGCATGAGGTGGTTGTACAGCACATCACTGGCAGTGACACCTCCCCCCGGGCTGTCGACCACAAGCAGTATTCCCTCTATACTCTCGTCAGTGCGGGCGATGTCGAGCCTGTTCCTGACCCCGTCAACGGGATTCTCAATATATCCGAGGAAGGTGTCGCGCTGATCGTACTCGGTAATGAGACCGTTTATGTGAATGACCGCGATTTCGGGTGCGAACTCAGATTTGAGTGATGTACGCTTCTCGTCTAGATAGTATTTTTGATACCCCGCATATTCCCGATCGGCCCCCTTCCCGGAGACTGCAGCTGCACCAATGATGAGGAAGATGATGAAAACAGAGCTTATGATAAGGCTCACCGTGAAGATCCCTACCGCAACGATCTTCACGATCGCGCTCACAGCAGAGCTGTTGAAGAACCTGCGAGAATGCCTGTTTCCTTCTCTCGGATTATCATACATGGAATTACTTTCACTTACCTTCGGGATAGGCTCTGTGCATAGCGTACAACTCAGCAATTAAGGATATTACTTCGTAAACAAAGATATCACTACGTTATCATAGGATATCGCGACCTACATGTCAAACTGATCTTTTTTTCCGATTGTTCCGGAGGACTGACGGGTGGCGGCGGGAATAAGCATTTCGAAGCTACTCTACCTTGACCCCCTTCCAGAATGCCACGTGGTCCTTGATGTACCTTGCCGCATCCTTGGGTTCAGGATAGTACCAAGCGGCATCATTGTTTACTTCTCCATTCACCTCTATGTGATAATAACTTGCAAGTCCCTTCCATGGACATGTCGAGTGAGTATCACTCTCATGGAAATACTCTCTTTTAAGTGCATCGGGAGGGAAATACACGTTTCCCTCCACAATCTGGACGCTCTCGCTTTCGGCGAGAACCATGCCGTTCCATATTGCTTTTGCCATTTTTAATTCCCCTTCAATAATAAACATTAATAAGCAGATGGTACCAGGTCAATGGCATTGAACAGGAAAGGGAGTTACTGCTTATCTACTATCCTTAACGTTAATGTGTCGCCTCAGATGAAAACAGATGTTTTCTCATGTTTCCTTTTTTCCTCCATTTCTCTATATTTGAAGGAACACAGCTCCAAGGTCACCTCTATATTCGAAGAGAAATCCGATGCCCATATACGAGTACACCTGCAAGGAATGCCGTTCAGCCTTCGAGGTTTTATTCCGGTCGAAGGATGAAGCTGTGGCATGCCCATCCTGCAGCAGCGATAAGGTGACGAAGCTGTTCAGTGCCTTTGCCGTGCAGTCAAGCGGTTCGAGTGGTGCATCTGCAGGTTCGAGCTGCGGCTCATGCGCGGGCGTCAACTGCTCCAGTTGCCGCCAGTGAAAAACCTTTCCAATCCACCATAACCATTCTAGACAGGTATACAACTTTTAATTGACAATTGTGCAACCCAAAGGTATGCTATTCTTCTGATAGTCTCGCGCTCCGCGCGAAAAGCTTTGATAAAGTGCAGCGCGAGTTAATTTTTTACTTTTGGTTATGACTAAAAACCGCGCTGTGCTATTCCTCTAACAGCATCGAAACAGAAGTGTACATACAGGGAGGAACTCATTATGGCAGATGTGAAAAAACTTATGGTTCCATGGTTGGAGGGCTGCCAAGCCTATTTCTCAGAGCATATCGAAAAGGCATGGGAGGACCGGAGTCTATCGCGTATGATGTCCAATGAGGGACCAATGCCGCCGCAGAAGAAAGTACTCGATCAGCTGGTGGAAGGTGCCAAGCTGTGCCATCGATACCCCGATTCGCTGAAGCACATCAAGAAGAAGATCGGCGAGCTCAACTCAGGACTGGACCCCGACTGGGTACTACTCGGCAACGGCTCTACCGAGGGCCTCGACATGACCATGAGGGCCTTTCTGAGACCAGGGGAGGCCATCATTCAATCCAATCCCTGCTACGGTATTTACTCCAAACGCGCAGCCCTTATCGGTGCCGATACGATTACCATCGACGCACTTGACGGCTGGGAATATGATCTGGACAGCATTGAAGCGTCGATCAGCGAGAAGGTAAAGGTCGTCATTCTGGCAAACCCGAACAACCCGACCGGCAACCTGACCCCGGATACAGTGTACGAACGGCTTGTGAAACACAACATCATCGTCATCTGTGACGAGGCGTATATCGAGTACTCAGGCCTCGAAAACTCCAAGGTACCGATCATAAAGAAGAACCCGAATATGATCATTTCCCGGACCCTGTCCAAGGCCTACGGGCTTGCGGGCATGCGTTTCGGCTATTTGCTCGGCCATCCAGAAACCATCGCGATCATATCGAGAATGGTCATGTCATGGAATGTCAGCACCATTAGCGCTTTCGGCGCCTACGCGGCACTGCTGGACCAGGACGGTCTAAGGGAAAAGGCAAGGATGACCAATGAGGGAAGAGACTATATCGAGAGCGAGCTTTCCAAGATCGATGGGCTTACCGTGTACCACACATACGGAAACTACATACTCATTGACGCCACACCAACCGGGGCAACATCTGCTGAAATAGTGAACGCAGTCATGGAGAAGGATGGCATCATTCTGCGGCAGATGACCCCCTTCAAGGAAAAAACCGGACTGTTCCGCATCACGATCAGCAGCAGAGAGGAAAACGAGCGCTGTGTTGAGGCGGTGAAGGCCTTCTTCAGCTCGAGAAGCTGATACCAGGAGTGAGAAAGCTGAGGGGCTGATACCACGCAGCTGTATGGAACTGCTTACTTTCCCAGATCACGTACCGCCTCTGCGGTGACTTCACGGTCGTCGAAATGAATGGTCTCTTCACCCAGGATCTGATAATCCTCGTGCCCCTTTCCTGCTATGAGCACGATATCGTTCTTTTTTGCGAGCTCGATTGCCCGGTATATAGCATCACGGCGGTCGGGAATGATGATGTGGTTGTCCCTGCGTAAACCCTCACGTATATCATCGATGATTGCGAGCGGGTCTTCGGTGCGCGGATTGTCGGACGTGACGATCGCGATGTCTGAGTTTTCCTCAACCACCCTCCCCATCTTCGGCCGTTTTCCGCGGTCTCTGTCACCTCCGCAGCCGAACACGGTGATTATCCTCCCCCCCTTCAATGAGTTTGCTGCCTCGAGGAGATGGGCAAGCGCATCTGGTGTATGTGCGTAGTCTACAAACACATGATAGCATCTTCCCTCCACCACACGTTCAAAGCGGCCGGGAATCTCCTTCACCCGCGACAGTGCCCGTGATATCAGATCGGTATCGAAGCCCATGCGGGACATCAGCGCCACGGAGGCCAGAATGTTGTAGATGTTGTGCAGGCCCACGAGGCCTGTCCTGAACCGCTCGCCGTTGATACTGAAGGATGTGCCCTCTATGGCGAGTTCTGGGTCATGGCCGCGGTAGTCAGCACCCTCCTCCATTCCATAGGTCGCAAGAGAAGCGGGAGTCCTCTCTATCAACCTTTTGCCGTAGTCATCGTCCAGGTTAATGATGGCCTGACCATCCTCTCCGAGGCGCTCGAAGAGCCGTGCTTTGGTATCAAAGTAATCATCCATGGACTTATGGAAATCCAGATGGTCCTGACTGAGATTGGTAAACAGGGCATACTCGAAATCGGGAGGGAACACCCTGTCCATGGCGAGGGCGTGGGATGACACCTCCATGATAACGTGGTCTATTCCATCGGCTTTCATATCTGCCATGAGTTTCTGGATTTCGATAGGGTCGGGTGTTGTGTTGTGCGCCGTGATCACCTGGTCTGACCACCGGTAGGAAATGGTGCCGATAACACCGGGGCTGAGCCCCGCCTCCTTCAACATGGCTTCGAGCAGATAGGTAACCGTTGTTTTCCCATTTGTACCGGTCACGCCGATGAGTCCGAGTGATTGAGCAGGATACCCGTACAGGATCCTCGATAGAAGGAGTGCACAGTATCTCGGAGATGATGCCGTACACACCGGAAGATCAATCTTCCCCCTCACCTCTTTGAATACCTTTTCATCGACCAGCACTGCTGCGGCACCCCTGACAAGCGCATCCTCAATGTACCTCCTTCCGTCATCCCTGTAACCCGGAATGGCGATGAAGAGTTCGCCCTCGGTTATTTTTCGGGAATCGGTGCTGACCCCTACAATTTCGGGATTTTCGGGGCTTTCACATTTGAAACAGTCAGATTTGGATAGGAGTTCCCGAAGCTTCATCCTGCACCCCTATGCTGAATCTATATATACCGGCAGTGCTCATGTCCACCATCAATATGTTGTGCTGTTCACAACAATTCTAGTATACTCTTTTAAATAGTGACTGTCGAGTTTCCAACCCTACGTAAAACAGCAAGGTGCTGATACACTGCGTATGGTTTGCCCTTTTCGATTCTCCGAGAATACGATCAGGAAAAGTCCATGAGGATACTTATTGAAAAGGTGCTCACCGTCACCATGCATGAGAGAGGAGAAATCGATCACTGCTCCATACTCATTGAAGACGGCCGCATAGAGAGAGTCAGCAGGAATGCCATCGAAAAGATGGATGGGGATCACGTCATTGACGGCAGTAGGATGATCGCGATACCCGGCCTCATCAACGGACATGTCCATTGTGATATCACGCTCGCCAGGGGACTCGGCGACGGGCTGACCCTCTTCGAGCAAGACAATCAGTCCTGGGTGAGCAGGAAGAAGTGGTACAGGAATGAGCTCAACCGTGAGGCACGACACTACTCACGGATGCTTCAGTATGCCGAGGCGGTCAAGGGAGGGACAACTTTTATCTGCGACGTGCCTTTCTGGTGGTACGGAGATGACCTCACCGCGCCCTTCAGAGAGGTGGGTATAGTCGGCGCAGTGGTGCTGGACTACCGCAGGGATTTCCTCACAGGTGAACTCGCGGAAAAAAGGGAATACTTCGATGCGGCCCGTCAATTGCAAGACGAAGGCCACATGCCGATTGTGGAAGCGCCGGCAGAGGAGGGGTTCGAGGACGAACTCCTGCTCCGGCTCATGTCGTGGGCGCAGGAGCTCGATACCTTGCTGCATCTGCATCTGGCCGAAACCACCTGGCGTATGGAAAGTATCAGGGCGCGGTTCAACAGCACACCTGTTCGATACCTCCGGGACCTGGGGTTTCTCAACGAGCGGGTCATTGGTTCCCATGGCGTCTACCTGAACGAAGCCGACAGGAAGATTCTGCATACAAGCGGCTCCCGCATCGTGAACTGCCCTGCAGCAGAGATGAAGATCGCGGACGGCATTGCGCCGGTGTCTGAACTCGTCAGTGAGGGCATTCCCGTGGGCCTCGGCACAGACGGCGCACTCTGGAATGACTCATCGGACCTCTTTGCCGAGATGAAGACCCTCATGCTGCTGCAGCGTGTGCTGAAGGGGGCGGATTCCCTATCCGCCCACGATTCCCTCCATGCGGCCACCCTGGGAGGGGCGCAGGTGTTCGGTCTGGAGAATGAGCTGGGTTCCATTGAGGAGGGAAAAGCTGCATCCCTCGTTCTTCTCAACTGCGACAGGCCCCATCTCACTCCGCTGCACCGTCTCGATGAGGGAAATGTACTGCAGCTCATCACGAGCAGCGCCCGTGCTTCAGACGTTGATACGGTCATCGTGGATGGAAAGATCATCGTGGAGGGCGGGGTGCTTCTTACTATCGACGAGGAAGCGCTCATGGCGAAATGCCAGGAGCTTGCGGACAGACAGTTTACATGAAAACTCAACTGTTATCTTGGTTGTAGTGCCGCGCAACAGGGCTGCATATCACAAAAACCCCATTTTTTCCGGCATATGAAGCATTGGAGATCGAGCTGCCAGACTGCACAGGCGAAACCACATTATTTTTTATCCCTATCCTTTTACCGCACCGCCGACAATGCCTGCCACCAGCTGCTTTTCTATGAACAGGAAGAGAACGACAACGGGCAGTATGGCAAGGAAAGCCGCACCGGTGAGAAACTCCCACTGTGTGGTGTAGCGTCCCACGAAGTTGTAGAGGCCAAGAGTAAGAGGTGTTTTGCCCACCGACTGGACGAGGGTGAGGGCGAACATGAACTCGTTCCAGGATGCGATGAAGGAGTAGATGATCACGGTCACGAGGCCCGGTGCGGAGATGGGGATCATAATCCGAACAATTGCCTGCATCCTCGAGCACCCGTCGATGAGCGCCGCCTCCTCGATGTCAACGGGAATGGTCTTGAAGTAGCCGCTGAGCATCCAGGTGGTGAATGCCAGGGTAAACACGGTGTTCACGAGAATGAGGCCCAGATAGGTGTCGAGCAGTCCGATGCGGGAGATGATCTTGAAGAGCGAGATCACCACGATAATGGGCGAGAACATCTGCACCACCAGGTACATGTACAGAAGAAACTTCTGCCCTTTGAAGCGAAAGCGCGCAACCGCATATGCTGCAGGTACGCAAAAAAAGGTGGTGAGAAGGGTCGTTCCCCCCGCAATGATGAAGCTGCTCAGGAAGTAGCGTGCAAAGGGCTGCTGTGTCCACAGATCGATGAAGTTCCGCAACGCAATCCGCTTGGGTATCCAGTAGGGCGGGGTGGCGTACACCTCGTCGGAAGACTTGAGCATGGTGGAGATCATCACAAAAAAGGGGAAGAGGAGAAAGGCCACGA
>JAGLSF010000329.1 GCA_023136305.1 Spirochaetota bacterium | reverse complement strand
CCCGAAGAAACCATGGAAAAACTGAACAGGTTTCAGTATTTTCGTGAAGCCTATGATCCGGAGGGGCTCGAGCCGCCGCAGTTCAACTCCTATCCGTCCATGGTTGCCACAGCCACGCAGTTTGGCAATGCCTGCACAGACATGGAGGCCTTTGTTGAGGATGCGCTGAAAGGGGCTGATATCACATCGAAGGTGAAGGTACCAGCATAAAAATCTGCATGCTGTGAAGGTACAGACATCTGCATGAACTCCCTCTTTAGCCGGGAAAGATGGCCTTGCAATACGGGATTAATCGGTATAGTATTATGGGGAGTTGCACAATCGTTTCGGGACCCGGACAGATCATGATTGAAATTACAAAGGAGAGGGGGGCAAGACCCAAGTATCTTCAGCTCAGTGACTGGCTGAAGGGCATGATTGAGAAGGGCCGCTATGCCATCGGTGAACGACTCCCCTCAGAGATCGAATTGTCCCAAATGTTCAGCATGAACCGGAATACGGTCCGGCAGGCCATTTTGCAGCTGGTCAATGAAGGTCTCGTGATCAAGAAGAACGGTGTGGGTACCTTCGTGACGTCGCGGGTGGACAACAAGGTCCAGTATTCTTTAAAGAACATAACGAGCCTCACCAGTGAGTTCAGCAAACTGGGTATTCAGACAGAGACACTCGTCGTCTCGAAGAAGGTGATCCATACCACCGACGATCTTGCGGAAAAGCTGATGCTCGGCAGCGACACAAGGGCAATACAGATAAAACGGGTCCGTTACGGTAACGGCATGCCGCTTGTGCTTGAGCGGAGTTATCTCTCCTACAGGGAGTACAAGAAGATCCTCAACATGGATATACCCGATTCACTCTACCAGATGCTCATCGATGAGTTCGATGTCGCGCTCGAACGCTCCATTCAGACGCTCAGGGCAATACAGCTGCCGGACAAGGATGCACAGCTGCTCGAGGTTGAATCGGGATTTCCGGCCACGCTCCAGGAATCGATTATATACGATAACAACAACATAGCTGTTGAACTGCTTCATTCCTGCTACAGGGGAGATAAATTCGTCTTCAAGGTGGAGTCCGGCAGGTTCAGCCCCATGAACATACAGTGAGGGACTATACGACTTTGATGGATCTTCGATCTGGCTGGATCCGTCGTTCGAGACCCATCCTCTTGTCCTCACCCGTCCTCCTATCGGAAGTATAGCGAAGGTCGGTTTCAACAGGGATGTCTTTCGATCGTCTGTCGCGTCTGGAACGTCTTTCGAATATGTTCCGCCGATCTTCCTGGGTTCGTCTATCCGATCCTGACCTTTTTTCAGTCATGTCTCTTACCCTCCGTGTAGGGTATAGTATATGAACAGGGCGCTCATGTCTACGCTCCCGCTGATTTTATATGGGACACACTAGAGAACCATAACCTTTTGGGAAAAATCTGTCAAGGGGTGTCCGGAAAAAAAGTAGGGGTGCACAGCCTTCTGGTCCGGCAACCTTTGATTTCATCGCGACCAGATCAGCGTGCTCTGCATTCTCAGAATTCGCTCAGCCTGTCAGCAACCCGCGCCACCTCCTGTGCGGGTGTGGAGGCACCGCTTATGACGCCAACCTTTTTTACGTGTCGAAAACAGTCTTTTTGAAGCTCCCGGGCGTTTTCTATATGGACGGCCGGTACGATATTCCGAATCTGGGCGAACAGTGTCTTGGTATTACTCGATTGTTTACCACCGACCACCACGATGAAATCCGTTTCTCCGGCAAGTTTCCTTGCCTCCTGCTGGCGCTTGAGGGTTTCTCCGCAGAGTGTATTACATACCAGCGTCTTCTTTGTACGGAGTACAATGCGCTTTAGTATTTCGAGAAAGATGTCGGGGTTGAAGGTGGTCTGTACCACAATGGCATTGGGTTCAGGGATCGTAAAGGACGGAACTTCTTCGGGTCTCTGGAGAATGGTGTGGTCGGTCCCGATGAGTGAGGAAATGGCCTGCACTTCGGGGTGGTTCGGATTCCCGATAATGAGGATGTGATATCCGTCCTCCGTGAGTGTGGTTACCAGGTGGTATATTTTCTTGACCCTGGGGCAGGTAAAATCGAAAACGGTCAGTTCCTTGGCGGCGGCTTTTTGAAGAATTTCCTTCTGCAGGCCGTGGGTCCGTACCACGAACCTGCTCCCGTCGGGAATGGCCTCGATGCGGTCAGTTACCACGAGTCCGAAACCTTTAAGGCTCTCTATCACATCGTGATTGTGGATAATGTCTCCGAGGCAGTAGAGCTTACGGTTTTCCTGAAGCCTCTCCTGCGCTCCCTGAATAGCCTGCCTCACACCCGAGCAGAATCCCGCGGTGCTGGCGACGACAACCTCTATATCCATGCCTGTCTACCGTTTTCTCTCAATGTTGTAGCGCAGCACATCGAGGAGGACTTTTCTGTACTCCTCCCGTGCAGATATTACATTGATCAGTTCTTCCGCCCTTCCACTCAACTCCTCCATCTTCCGCTGAACCTGGGCCCGTATACCGTGTTTCTCTGCAATGTGACGAAGC
>JAGLSF010000328.1 GCA_023136305.1 Spirochaetota bacterium | reverse complement strand
ATCGAGAAGCAGTGATATCTCGGATGTGGCGATCGAGAATGCGGTCAAGAGCAGTGTTAAGATAATCGTTGATCGCGGTATAAAGACTGAAGGTGGTGTGGGAGTACCCGATCAGTCACTTGGAACAGGTATCGTAATAGATTCGCGGGGCTACATACTGACCAACCATCACATCATTGAGTCAGACGTTGATCCGACCTATGAGGGATACTCAAGGGTGTATGTGATTCCGGGAAGGGACGAGAATATCCGCTTTGTGGCCAGTGTCGTCGGATACGATGAGGTGTTCGATCTTGCCCTTCTTAAAGTTGAGAAGCAGCTCGAATCGCGTGTCATGATCGGCGATTCGGACACCCTGAGACAGGGGGAGAAGGTCGTTGCAATCGGGAATCCTGTCGGATTGACGAATACCGTGACATCCGGGATCGTCAGCTCAACCGATAGACCCTACCTGCAGATCGGAGGCGTCATACAGATCGATGCTGCGCTCAACCCCGGTAACTCGGGTGGAGCGCTTATTGACAATGACGGCTATCTGGTAGGTATCGCATTTGCGGGACTTGCAAACTTCGAAAATCTTAACTTTGCCATTCCCTCCAATCACATGCTCTCGATTTTGGGGCGGCTCTACGCAGGGGACAGGACAGGGCGCAGCTGGATCGGGTGTTCACTCGAAGAGGGTGAGGAGGGGCTGACCATTGCGTATATCGTACCCAACAGCCCCGCTGAAGTATCGGGATTGGAGATCGGAGATATCATCCGTTCAGTGAACGGCAAACAGGTGTCGACACTATTTGAGGTTCAGGATGCTTTCTCCAACCTCAACAGTCCAATGATCGGTACCATGGAAATCCAGCGGGACGGTGAGAGGATTGACAGAAAGGTGTATCTTATCGAGCGGCCCGTATATCCCACCCTCTACATATATAAACGGGATGCAAGGGAAAAAATCATTACCCCTCTCTATGGCATGGTGCTTTCCCAGATCGAGCAGGAGCGTAAGAAGGTATATGTGGTTTCGAAAATCCTGAGCGGTTCCGTTGCGAGCAGCGTTGGCATTGCTGAAGGTGATGTGGTGAAAATCAGGGACCTGAAATATGACGAAGAAGGCAAGGTGTTCTATCTAATCGTCGAATTGAAATCAAAACGTTTCGGATACATAAACAAAAGTATGGTTCTGTATCGATACATCGAGGTAAACGCCTTTATTTAGTTTCAGGATTGTCATCATTGTACACGGCTGAGGCTTCGCTCTATCCACGCATCGGCCATTCCCTCATAACCCTCTGCCTCTTTGCTCAACACGAAATATTTCACCGCCTTCTCATAATCTCTGAGATAGTAGGAGCACTGCCCTGCGTGGAATGCTGCGGACCCTCGTTCCTTCGTTGTCAGATCACCCCTGCTGAGTATGGATCTGAAATTGTCGAGGGCCCTGCCGTAGTTGCCTGTGTAGAAGTTGCTTCTCAGATTCTGTTCGATAAGCTCACCCGGTGACAATGTTCCCGTCACCTTCTCTGGCTCTTTCACCTCCGGTTTTCCCCTGTCCTCAGGACTGGTTTCCTTCTCAGGCTTCCTCACGACTGTCTCACCCTCTTCGACCTCGATGAGAAATGGTTCTGAGGTGACATTTCTACCGGGTATGAGGGTTTTGTTCTCCACACCGAGCCTGTTCAGAGCGGTAATGGCCATGAACACAGACGTGTTTTCCTGTACACTTAATTCGAAGCGCCCGTCAACCCCAGTGGCAGTTGCATAGGGCTCAGTATCATCCACCTTAGTGATGGGTATCATGCCAGTATAGAGATTGAAGGTATACTCATCAGTTGCCGGTATGAATTGAATGGAAAGCCGGCGCTCACCATTTTCATGATCGAGTACTGTTATGTTAAAGGTGTCGATTACCTCGGGCATGGGTGAAAAGTCAATAGGGCTGGTTGTGGTGTTCAGATAGGGTATGAGGTCGGGGAACTCCTCAGTTACAGTGACAGCGTAGTAGAACCTGCCGTCAACCCCGGGAGAATCTTTCAGCGGGATTTCCCCGGCACTGATTTCACCGATCAGGGTCGCACGCTCAATGTCCGCCTGCGATATGATCGGCTTATCAGATCTGTACACGCGATACTGCAGGTTAGGGCCTTCAATTGGTTCGAAACTCAGGCTTACAAAGCCCTCCTCGTACTTCGAGCTTATGAGTGTGACAAACCGGTCTTCGGTGACCAATCCCTCCTGGCCGATCAGCGGCAGTGCTGCAATAGAGAAGAGTATGCCGATGAGCTGTAATACCCTTGGAATTTTCATGGATCTGTTCCCGTACTAGCAGTATCGACAGGTCGAGCATGTTTTTTGATGGTGGGTTATTTTATGGCATCCTTGATATCCTTCACTCTGTCAGTGCGTTCCCAGGTGAAAGACTCACGGCCGAAATGTCCGTATGCGGCCGTTTCACGATACACAGGTTTCCTGAGGTCGAGGGTCTCAATTATACTGTGCGGTGTGAGGTCGAATACCTTCTTTATTGCATGAACAATCGCCTCATCCTCC
>JAGLSF010000327.1 GCA_023136305.1 Spirochaetota bacterium | reverse complement strand
TCCCGGTGCTTCTCCATGCCGAGGATTACGAGTACGTTACTGCCGCAACGGCTGTGGCCATGAAAGAGGGAAAGGCCCCCTTTCACTACTACAAATCCCGGCCTGAAACGGCCGAGGTCCTGGCTGCACTCTGCGCGGCGCGGCTTGCGGAGGAGACAGGCGCCGATCTGCACCTGGTGCACATCGGCTCGGCAGGGGTGTGCGATGTGCTCGTCAGAGATGGGATTACAGGGGAAACGGGGCCCCACTATCTGGAATTCGATGTCACAGACTTTGAAAAAGCCGGCTCTTCTCTCAAGTGTACACCTCCGGTAAAGGGCCGTGAAAACAGGGAGAAACTGTGGCAATACCTTTCGGAGGGGACCATCAGTTTTGTCGCCTCAGATCATGCGCCGTGCAGTGTTGAGGAAAAGAACACCGGCTCGATCTGGACAGACTATGCCGGTTTACCGGGATGCCCGACACTGTTGCCCTATATGTTTTCAAAGGGGTATATGGGGGGGAGAATATCCCTTCAGCGATTGGTGGAGACTACCTCTGCAAATGCGGCGAAGCGATACGGGATCTCCCACCGAAAGGGTTCGATTGAAGAGGGCAGGGACGCAGATTTCGCGCTCATCGATCCCGAGCAAAACTGGACGGTGAGGGGGAAGGAGCTCCCTTCCAAGGGCACAGTCACGCCCTTCGAAGGTATGGAACTCAGGGGGAGAATCGTCAAAACCATACTGAGAGGAAAGCCCATATACGCATCTGACAGGGGTATACTGGTCCAGGGAGGATACGGCAGCCTCGTGAAGAGGTAGTGCCATACAAATACAACCGCGAGGAGGAGACGGACATGCGTAGTTTTATAGGGAGGGATATCCTCTCACTGAAGGATTTTGAACGGGCAGAGTTTTTTAGGGTTTTCGAGGTGTGCGACAGGCTGCGTCCCCATGCCGAGGACCGGCGCAACACCGACCTGCTCAAGGATAAAACGCTTCTCACTGCCTTCTATCAGCCCAGTACCCGCACCCGTTTGGCCACAGAGGCCGCCATGCATCGCCTGGGGGGGCATGTACTGGGTTTTTCAGATCCGCGGATGACCCGAGCCGGAGATTTTTACCAGGAATCCATCAAGGATACGGTCCACATGCTGGAGTATTACGCCGATGTCATAGCCATGCGTCACTTTCAGCAGGGCGCTCCTGCAGAGGCGGCAAAGTGGTCCAGCGTGCCGGTTATAAACTGTGGTGACGGCTGGGGGGAGCATCCCACTCAGGTTCTCACCGATCTGTACACCGTGCTGAAGGAGAAGGGCCGGATAGATGGGTTGCATTTTATGTGCATTGGTGATATGCGCATGCGCACCATGCACTCAATTGGGTATGCGCTGACAAATTTTGACTGTGAAGCAACATTCATATCGCCGCCGGACATGTCTCCCACAGAAGAGTGGAAGGCGGAGCTTGTTGAACAGAACCTGCGCTTCAGAGAAGTCGAGGACGTGAAGGATGCAATTGCCGATGCCGATGTGATCTACATGGAGCCGGTGGTGCAGGCTGATTACACAAAATCCCGTGAAGAGCGGGGAAAAACTGTTGAACGCACGCCCGTAAAGTATCGGGTTACTCGTGATCTGCTCCGTGACAGGGGCAAGAGCGACGCAATAATCCTGCACTCGCTGCCGCGAATGGATGAACTGCCGCCGGACGTGGACGACACGCGGCACGCACGCTACTGGGAGGAAGCTTTTAACGGTGTTGTACTGCGAATGGCCCTGCTGGCCCTGGTTCTCGGGGCAGTAGAGTAGAAGGAGTGACAAAATGCAGACTATCATCAAGGGGAAGCACTTCATTACGCTTCAGGAATGGACAAGGGACGAGATCGATACACTGCTCGAAGTATCGCTGGACCTGAAAAAGAGCTTCGCCATAGGGGTTCATACTCCCCATCTTCTCTATCAGACGGTTTTTTTAATGTTCTTTGAGCAGTCAACGAGAACGAGAAACTCCATGGAGGCGGGCATCACACAGCTGGGTGGTCACGGCATATTTCTCGACACGAGCACCATGCAGATCGCGCATGGGGAAGTGGCCAAGGACAACGCGGTTATTCTCTCCCGTTACGGCCACGGCATCGCGTGCAGGAATTGCAGCTGGGGGACCGGGAACAACTATTTGCGGGAGATGGCCCGGTGGTCCACTGTACCGATCATGAACCTTCAGTGCAACCTCTATCATCCCATGCAGGGCCTTGCAGACCTGATGACCATGCGTGAAAAGATCGGCGACCTCAGGGGCGTCAGGGTGTCGGTCATATGGTCCTATGCCACGAGCCACCGGAAGCCCCTGTCGGTTCCCCTTACGCAGATACTGCTGTTCCCCAGATACGGCATGGACCTCACCCTGGCATACCCCGAGGGGTTTGAGCTCCCCGACTGGGCGGTTGAACAGGCACGGTCCAATTCTGAAGCTCATGGAGGCATCCTAACGGTTACCCATAATATGGAGGAGGCATACAGGGGTGCACACATCGTGATCCCAAAGAACTGGGGCAGCTGGATGACGGATCAGAGCGATGA
>JAGLSF010000326.1 GCA_023136305.1 Spirochaetota bacterium | reverse complement strand
ACAACGTGGGTGACAATGTGGGCGATACAGCGGGGCTCGGGGCAGATTTGCTCGAGTCCTACGTAGAGTCCATCATTGTCAGCATGGTTCTTGCCACATCGGCTGTAGCTTATGGTTTCATGCAGCTGGATGCTCAGGGACTCGCCGCTGTGAAGGCACTCGTACAGATTGTTCTCACGATTGCAGGGGCAGGCATTATCGCATCCATCATCGGTGTGCTCTTCGTGAAGGTTGCATCGAGAAAAAATCCGCAGGCGGCACTGCTTGGAGGCACGTACATTGCTTCAGTGCTCACGCTCGCTTTCGCTGCGCTCATCATTTCGAAAATGGGTATGAGCTTTGGTGAGCAGCCATACGGAAAATGGGGGTTGTTCTGGAGTCTCGCGGCAGGTGTTATATCGGGGATAATAATCGGTTTTGGCAGTGAACTGTACACGTCCAGCAAGTACAGACCCGTAAGGCATCTTGCCAAAGGCTGTGAAACAGGTCCTGCCATTGCGGTGGTAGGTGGCATTTCGCTGGGCCTGAAGAGTGTATTCCTGCCTGTCATCGCACTCGTGTTTGCTATCATTATTGCCTATGCCAATACAGGGATGCTCGGAATTGGTATCGCCTCCTTCGGTATGCTCGTCACAACCGGTATGATCGTGTCGGTTGATTCATATGGTCCAATCGCGGACAATGCAGGGGGGATCGCTGAAATGGCGGGCCTTCCCAAAAATGTGCGGGAAGTGACCGACAGGCTGGACTCGGTGGGCAACACAACCGCTGCGATCGGCAAAGGTTTTGCAATTGGCTCTGCAGCATTTGCTGCGATCGGACTTCTTGCTGCATACATCGTGTCAACGGGGATATCAGAGGCCTCCCTCGCCCTCTCCTCGATACAGGTGATTTCCGGACTCCTTATCGGTGGAATGCTCCCCTTCATGATCGCATCGATGCTCTTTGAGGCCGTCCAGAAAGAGGCCTTTCATATGGTTGAGGAGGTTCGAAGGCAGTTCAGGGAAATCAAGGGTCTCATGGAGGGCAAGGCAGAACCTGACTCGGCAACCTGTGTGGATATTGCCACCAAGGGGGCACTCAAGGGCATGATGCTGCCAGGGGCGATTGCCATTCTGAGCCCGTTGGTTGTCGGTATCCTCTTTGGACCTGTCACACTGGCGGGTATGCTCATAGGGGCTATCGTGTCGGGTATCATCATCGGTATCAAGTATGCAAATTCCGGCGGCGGGATGGACAATGCGAAGAAGTATATAGAGGAGGGGAACTTCGGGGGCAAGGGATCAGAAGCTCATAAGGCCGCAGTCGTCGGCGACACCGTCGGCGATCCCATGAAGGATACGGTGGGACCATCCATCAACATCCTGATCAAGCTCATGAGCGTTATATCCCTTGTTATGGTGCCCTTTCTCCGTGAGATAGGTGGACTGATCTGGAAACTGTTTTAACACATAGAGGGCCAAGTGTCAGACAGTAATGTGAAGCAAAGGGGTTTGGAAGATTGATTCAATTCCCCTTTTTCTTTCCCTGTATGATGTGTACCCTATGGACAGAGCTTGAGATGTGGCAGGTTCGAGGAAGGACAATTGGATGAGAAGGGCTATCGTTCTTACCAGCGGGGGCCTTGACTCGATGCTTACGCTGCATATTCTGCAAAAGCAGGGAGTGGAACCCATTGGGCTTCATTTTCGAAGCTGGTTTCTGATGCGCAAGTTCAGAGATTTCGATTCCTTCCCCCAAGAAGAAAAAGTTAGGGGTTTTACCATACTGAACAGGGATGTCTCTGAGGAGTATACCCCTCTATTGCTCCATCCCCAGTTTGGGCATGGGAGTAGTGCAAACCCATGTGTAGACTGTAAGCTTCTTTTCCTAAAAAAGGCGAAAAAACTTATGGATGAAATTGGTGCCTCCTTTGTCGCCACCGGTGAGGTGCTTGGGCAGCGTCCCATGTCTCAGCGTCCGGAGGTTATGAAGCTGCTTGAAAAACGCAGTGGATTGGAGGGTTATCTGCTCCGCCCGCTTTCGGCACGGCTTCTCCCACCGACAATTCCCGAGGAGCTCGGCTGGGTTGAGCGAAAAAATTTATGCGATTTAAGCGGCAGGGGTCGTGGTCGACAGATGAAGCTCGCCACCGAATTCGGGATTAGCGAGTATCCCTCTCCAGCAGGTGGATGTCTGCTGGCAGAACTAAATTTCGGCAGACGGTTCTCTGAACTTGTGTCCCACTCCCATGATGTCAGGACTCGCGATCTATTCATGCTCAAGTACGGCAGGCATTTCAGAATTTCAGATCACTGCAAGCTCGTTGTCGGCAAGAATCAGGAAGAATGCGAATATTTGAAGCGAGTCGACTGGGGGAACATAACCATTGATGTGACAAACCCCACCGGACCGTTTTCGCGGATGGAATGGGACGGTGAAGCCGGGCACCTGCAAACAGCACTCGAAATTATTGCACGCTACAGTGTCGCCGGACCGATGGAGCGGAGAGCTGAATTGAGCGTAAGAAGAGGCGGAAAGGAGGTGGTGAAGACATACAGCGGGACACCAAATATTTGGAAAATAGATGGCATGTTGA
>JAGLSF010000325.1 GCA_023136305.1 Spirochaetota bacterium | reverse complement strand
CTTTAACAAATATGCAAAGGTCTCTGGTGAAGCGGGGCCTGGGGGGTCTCTTACTTCAATACGACGAAACCGTTTTCTTGATGCTGGAATATTGACTGATTTCATAGTTTAGTAATTAGGGCTTCCTGAATAAGTCGCAACTTGTTTTATTATAATGAAATAGATTACGTTTTCGTGATTCTATCGGGTCTTTACCGTCATCGGAGACCCTTTGCATACACTATAGCAGAATAGAGACTTTTTCAGGAGACCCTATTTACCTTTCTCTTTTTTGTCATTTGGATTATATTTATGTCAATTATGAGCAGTAAAGGGATCACTCTCACAAAAGATCTCCTTAACAGGGCCCCCAAAGTCCTGCTGCACGATCATCTGGACGGCGGCCTGCGTCCCGAAACAATCATAGACCTGGCAAATCAGACAAACTTCGAGCTGCCCGAAAGGGACCCCGGTCGGCTGACAAAGTGGTTTCATGAAGGTGCAACCAGGGGGAGTCTCTCCGAATACCTGAAGGGTTTCAGAGTTACTATCGGGGTGATGCAAACCGAGGAAGCGCTGTACAGGGTAGCCTATGAAATGATGGAGGACATGTACAAAGACGGAGTTGCATATGTTGAAACCCGTTTCTCCCCCCTCTTCCATACTGAACAGGGCCTTAATTATGATCAAATTATCGAAACAGTTCTGCGGGGCCTCAGGGACGGTGCAAGGGCTTTCAATGTCCGGTTTGGACTCATCATCTGTGCGATGAGAAACCTGCCCCCTTCTGGTTCGGTGAAAATGGCTGAATGTGCCGTCAGGTACCGGGAACAGGGTGTGGTCGGTTTTGATCTGGCGGGTGACGAGCTCGGTCATCCACCGAAGGATCATCTCGATGCCTTTTACTACATACAGAGAAACAATTTCTTCATTACCATACATTCCGGTGAGGCTTTTGGAAAAGAATCCATATGGCAGGCCCTGCAGTTCTGCGGGACCCACAGAATTGGACACGGCACCCGTTTAAAGGACGACATGATGGAGAGTGACGACAAAATCGTGGAAATGGGAAACCTTTCGCGCTATGTGCTCGACCGGCGTGTTCCGCTTGAAATCTGCCTCTCCAGCAACCTGCATACGACCTCCATGCGCAGTCTGCACTATCACCCATTCCCGCTGTTCTTCAAGAACGGTTTCAGGGTCACACTGAACACGGATAACAGGCTTATGAGCAACACCACTCAGACAAACGAGTTCTTCGTTGCAGCAAAAGAGTTCGCCCTCACCCTCGATGATGTTGAAAAACTGACGCTCAATGCAATGAAGAGCGCCTTCATATCCTTTCAGGAACGCCTCGACCTCATCTACAACGTCATTAAACCAGGATTTGCAGAACTGAGGGCAGGCATCGAATCTGCCGTATCGGAATAAGGACCCTACCGTACATGAATCGAACAAACCTCCAAACCGACGCAGTGAATGATCAGCAACGTGATGCCGAATCGGACCGGGCCGAATTGGACCAGTATGGAGATACCTCCCCAAGATACGATGTGTGCGGTATGGGTAATCCGCTTGTTGATATCCTCACCCTTGTACATGATTCCTTTCTAGAGGAAAACGGCCTGAACAGGGGAATCATGCATCTGATCGATAAAGAGCGGAAAAACGAGCTGCTCGGACTCGTTCGGGACAGCAACAAGACCGTGGAGGCCGGTGGCTCCTGCCCCAACACGATCGCGACACTTGCACTTCTCGGTGCCCGGGTAGCATTGACCGGCAAGATTGGCAATGACGAACACGGCCGGACCTTTGAACAGAAGATCGGTGAAAAAGGCATTGCCTCCTATCTCAGGAGCGACAGACTCGATACCGGTGTATGCACCATTCTTATCACGCCCGATAAAGAAAGGACCATGAACACCTATCTCGGTGCGTGCAGGGAATATTCGATCGACGACCTGCCAGTAGACATGATACAACAATCACGATTTTTCTACTTAACCGGATACATGTGGGACACCAGGAAACAGAAGGAGGCGGTCAGTTATGCCCTCGAAGTGGCAA
The DNA here is from genome assembly GCA_023136305.1 of Spirochaetota bacterium. Lineage (GTDB taxonomy): Bacteria > Spirochaetota > B62-G9 > B62-G9 > DRHN01 > JAGLSF01. The sequence goes on along the minus strand of JAGLSF010000325.1, from coordinate 545 downwards.
AGAAATACGGCGTGAAGATAGTATTCGACCTCGCCGACCCCTTTGCCGTTGAGAGACACCGCGTTGATTTTCTCCGCATTATTGAGCAATCCGCTGACATCGTCTTTGCCAACGCTCAGGAGGCGTACCTACTCCTTGATGCGTATGCAGCCGGGAAAAAGAATGTATCTGAAGCAACGCGATCCCTCGGCGCTCTCTGCGAACTTGCAGTGGTAAAAAACGGTGTAGACGACACGCACATCTACTCGAAGGGCACACTCATTACCGTGCCAAGCTTTCAAACAGATGTGCAGGATACAACAGGCGCAGGCGATAATTTTGCTGCCGGTTTTCTGTATGGCCTGATTCGGGGTTTCCCAATCGAAGACTGCGGGCGCATTGCATCATTCGTTGCGTCAAAAACCATTGAAAAGATAGGAGCGCAGGCACCTGGAAACATCCGCGAACGACTCGAGAGCATACTCTGACCCCTGCACAGGAAAGTTACGCGTGGGAGAAGCTGCGTGCGATCCAGCAAGGATGGATTATACCCCCTACTTCCTTGA
>JAGLSF010000324.1 GCA_023136305.1 Spirochaetota bacterium | reverse complement strand
GTTTTTGCATGTTCGGGCATGAAGCTGGATAACATCTTGGGCACAGGGGCGAGGAGTAGAATCACCCAGGGCAGGTGCTCGCACACCGCCTCCGCCCATTCTCCGTCTCGGATGAGCATATATATCTTGATCAGATATCCCACTATGAGGTGGAGCACACCAAGACCTAGGGAGAGGCCAAAGAACTTGAGTATATCCTTCCCCGAATCAAAGAGCATGACCCTGTACCTCACCTCCCGAAGCCATGCCCACTTTTCCGGCAGCGCGTTGAAGTCTATGCCGAACACCGAACCGATGAGAGACCCAATTATAAACGTGGCAATACCAAGGATGAAAAACATGGTCAGGAATTTGCGAAAGGGCGTTTTCTGCTTGATCAGAATCATGCCCACGAGCGCGATGAGCGCTATGATCAGGCCGTACCCCGCATCGGTGAGACAGACACCGAAAAAGACGGTGTAGAAGGGCATGAGAATGGGCGTCGGGTCAACCTCTTTGTGATGTGGGGGTGAGTAGAGATTTACGATGATCTCGAAGGGAGAAACAATGGGGTTGTTGCGGTAGGCAACCGGCGGCACTTCGTCTTCCGCTATCTCCACTTCGGTGACATAGGCTTCACCGTGCCTCTCCACCACTTCCTTGAGCTGGGGAAGGTCACGCTTCTTTGCCCAGCCATTAATGACAAAGACCTTTTCCGTGTAGAAGAACTTCTCCTTTGCAAGCTGTTTTTCCAGCTCTGTCTGCAGATAATCGGCGTAGAACCTCAGTGCCTTGAGACTCTTTGCCGTCTCCCGGCTCTTGGCCACCAGCTCCTCTCTCGATCTCTTCAGCTCATCGATTTCGCCTGCATACTCATCTATGAGCTGAACCGGTGTTTTATCGACCGCACTCAGAGACACCGGATCCAGCCTGAAATCCCGTTCGAGCTGCTGCACCTGCTCAGTTGCGTCCCTGTGATAGACAATGACAAAGTATACCGTGTCCCTCGTATGCTCACCGCCGGATATCTTCTCCACATGTACAAGCTCACTGTCCATAGACTCGAGCAGCTGGTTGTATTTTTCAAGATCAAGCTTTGAAACGAGTGTGGCAGTGTTGCCTGCAGGGGGGAGCAGGTTGAGCGGTGTTTCGAGCTGCACAAAGGGCTCAAGCTCCTGCCCGAGCTGTCCGAGCTCCTTGATCTTCGCATCGATATCAGAGAGCTCTCGATCGCAATCAAGGGCCTTTACCTTGACATCGGCTGCGTGATGCTCTCCCGAATACTCTTTCAAATCTTTTTTTGATACCACATCGGGCGGTGTGTTGAGCTTCTCGACGATGGAGACACGCGGTTTGTATATCTCGAGGAATCTCAACGCACGGTCAATATCGATTGATTCCCTTCGCAGTTCTGAAATCCAATCCCCTGTCTCATGAATGAGTGTTTTTTCACTCTCCCACTCTTCGACCTGATGGGGATCGATCTGCATGAGTGAGAGCCGCTGCAGCTCCTCGAGAAGCTCATCGATAATTGAGGTGTGTGCCGTGATCTCAACCTTGGTGACAGGATCAAGTGCCATGGTTATTCCTTTACGATTTCGCTGAAGATGAAATCAACAACCCTGCCTATATTCTTCTCACAAGCTGAGCTGAGTTTCTGGACGGTTCCCTTCTCCTCCTCTTCGATCTGTTTCATTATTTCTGCAGTCTCCCCTGCATACTTCTCCCTGATCACCTCTTCCTCCTTTTCAAGGAGGCTGTTCTTTTTCTCAATAAGAACAGTCTTCTCGTCGTGCGTCTTCTCTAGAAGCTTCTTCGTATCTGCATGTGCCTGTGCGATGAGTTCAGACGCCTCACTCTCCCTGTCCTTTATCTGTTTGATTACTTCGCCAGCCATGCCCCTCTCCCCTGAGCCAGAATCTTTTTAGTTACTATACCCGAATTATGCAACATGTAAAGCAAAAATGTAAAACAAGGATATTTCAAAGTAAAGCAATCAGCTCATCGGGACGGTCGATCGTAAAATCCGGATTAAGCCCCGCAATCTTTCCGCCATCGCTGAAACCCCAGCTCACATACACGGAAGGTATACCAGCTTCAGCTGCCGTGAGAATATCGTTTCTGCCGTCACCGATAAGTATCGCTTTCTCCCTGCTGACACCGATTTTCTCGACAATGTAGTTGACGCCGTCCGGAAAGGGCTTCTTTCTCGGAAGCGTATTACCCCCGACAAAAATTTCAAAGTAATCGGTGAGCCCCAGGCCGTCGGTAATTGCCTTTGACGGGGCATAGGCCTTGTTGGTGAGGATTGCCTTTCTGGACCCCTCGAGCCGGTCGAGGAGTTCTATGATTCCAGGATAAGGCCTGGTGTTGTCGAGAAGGCGTGCTGTATAGATCTCCTTGAACAGCAGGACTGCCTCATCGATGTTCACGTCCTCATCACCCATACAGCGTTCAACGAGCCTTGCGATCCCGTCTCCCACGTAGCCTGTCACCTCGTCCACGCTCTTCTGCTCGAGGCCGTAGCGGACAAGCATCTCGTTTGCGGCATTGGTGATATCCTGACGTGTGTCGATGAGGGTACCGTCAAGATCGAAGATGAGCAGCTCGTAGTTCA
>JAGLSF010000323.1 GCA_023136305.1 Spirochaetota bacterium | reverse complement strand
GCAGGAACTGAGGGCCAGCCCCATGTTCCGTCCGCCCGATGAGCCGCGGTTGCCCAGCTGCGGAAGACGAATCCGGGATCAGAGTGGACGGCCAGTATATCACCGTGGGCCAGGGCCATTCCCTCCATGTTCCCCCGCACCACATCCTCAGGCCTGTTGATCAGCTTCTTCACTGTGCTCTTCTCCTTAGGCGGTCAGTGCATCTCTGCTTCGCATTCCCCGATACCAGGCCGGAAAAAATTGAACTGCACATTCGGGTGATCAGCCAGCAGAGACATGGGCACCGATGAATCGGGCAGCTTTTTCGAAATCATGAGTGTGGTCAGGCGCATACCAAAGGGGTTGTCATGGACACCAGCGTGCCATATTGATACCTTCTCCGATTTCCACGTCTCAACAGGACCCACGGTAATTGCCTGGCTGGGAACATTCGATACAACTCCCCCTCCGGAAGTCCGTGCATTCTGAATGATCGTCATCGGGTGCAGTTCGATGACGCGGGTTTTCAGTTTTCTGTACTCCTCAGGGCTCGGGGGGTTGTCCTGGTACTGACCCGACCGTTTTACCGGATCGTTGAATGCCCAGTGCTTCACCTCGCCCTGTCCTCCCTGCATGATGCAGCACCTGTACTCATCATAGGAACGGGAGTAGGCAACCAGGTTATCCGCGCGGGGAAAATGTATGTTTTCCTCCCGCATACGCAGGCTCTGCTCTATTCTGTTGAAGCAGAGCTCCAGGTCGACCCGTGCGAAGCTCAGCGGGTGATCCACAGGTACCTCCCGCCCGTCAATATACCACTCATCCATGGCCCAGAAATGGGCATTTTGAAGCTGTATTTCGAGATCATTGACGATTCGGGCCACGAGCGGCAGTTGTTCGGTGGGGCCTATAGGCCCGCAGATACCGGCCGGTTCATTATCAGTGGCCTGTCTCCATGAGCTGATATATTCCAGAGCCTCTGCAAGATAAAACTCCTCGAGCGTATCATACATGACAACGGAGAACCCCTGCCGTGACAGCTGTTCCAGGTCCTGCGCCGACAGCTTCGCTGCATCCTCCAGTATGTGCTCATCCAGAGTCGTATAGTCCCACCATCCCTCAGCCACTTTGCTCTTATTTCTCATACTTCTCCTCCATTTCAGAAATAGCTCCTGTCATTATTGGTCTTCGAACATACATTATGATGAAATCCGAATTATCACCATGAAAAAAGGGAATAAGTGTATGATAGGATTATTCCTTTCATCGTCTCATGTGTTACAATTGGACATGATTGTAATAGGTTTAGGTGACTTCTACAACATCAAACTGTGAGGTCTTTGGATCAGACGTCCACGTCCCGTTCATAATCCACGCCTTTCATACCGAAACCGTGATGGCGCAGAAACTCCTCGCGAAAACCCTCAATATCGGAGAGACTTCCGATATTCTGAAAGTCCACCTTTGACCAGAGCTTGAACACCTCCTCTGGCCTTCAGAAAAAAGTAGAAGTCCTGGCCTGAAAGAGGTAGTATGGAAAAAGGAGATGGGGCATGAAAAGAGATGAAGAGGTCCGAAAACACACACTCTACCTGTTGAGGGGCGGAGGAGCCCATGTTCATTTTGATGAAGTGATTGCCGGGTTTCCGGTGCACCTCCGAAATAAAGAGGCCTACGATCTGCCCTACACCGCCTGGCAGCTCCTGGAACACATGAGGATTGCCCAGTGGGACATACTGGAGTTCAGCAGGAATCCCGAACACGTATCGCCGAACTTTCCTGAGGGTTACTGGCCCCCTGATGATGGAGACCCCGATGAAAAGGCCTGGAACAACAGCGTGCAGGTTTTCAGGGCAGAGCTCCGGGCCATGCAGGGACTGGCCCAAGACCCTGACGTGGATATTCTCGCCCCTATTTCGCATGGCTCCGGTCAGACCATCCTTCGTGAAGCGCTGCTCATGGCAGACCACAATGCCTATCACCTGGGGCAGATGATCGTGCTGCGGCGACTGCTCGGGTGCTGGCCGCGGTAAATCCCGGGCATACGGTCCCGATGCCCCAGCGATATACCGTATCGGTGCCCCCACTTGGATGTGATTTGAAAAGGAGATGAAGATGAGCAGGGCTTTTGTACAGGAAACAGACGATGATTTCGATGATGTGCCGGCTATCAAGGACCCGCTTCCGCCTGGTATGAGGAACTACATGACCCCCCAGGGTGCTGAACGGGTCCGCAGGGAGCTGCAGACATTGCAGAGCAGGGAGTATCCTGGGCTTCTAAAAAAACTCTCCATTGCCATCAAACACAGGGAAGACCTCGGGAAGGAAGAACATGCGAACATGAGACGTCGTCTCAGAGAGATGGAACGCAGGATCGAATACCTGGATGTCATGCTCAACAAACTCGAGGTGGTCGACACCGGGATGCAGGACCCTGATGAGGTTCGCTTCGGAGTAAGAGTCTGTGTACTGGAAAACAACCGAGAGGAGAAGTGGTATCAGATCGTGGGAATAGACGAGAGCGATCCAACGGAAGGACGAATCAGCTGGATATCGCCGCTGGCTCGTGCCCTGCTCTCGAAGAAGGTGGGTGAAACCATTCGACTCGATCTTGCCGGC
>JAGLSF010000322.1 GCA_023136305.1 Spirochaetota bacterium | reverse complement strand
ATAAAAGCATGGATATTTTTTTAGTTTTAGTGGTATAATGAGTGAGAGTACATCGGCATTGGAGAGGCCAATGAGGAGATTGTATGTGAAAATCCGCAAAATCACGGAGGCCGCATCGACAGTATGCCGACGGGTTCTGGCAAAAAGGGCCAAAGCCTTTACCCTTCTCGAGCTCATGGTTGTTGTGGTCATCCTTGGCATACTGGCCGCATTCATCGTGCCGCGCATATCTAAACGGCCGGAGGACGCGCGGGTAACAAAGGCAAAGATTGAGATATCCAGCCTGGAGCAGGCTCTCGAGCTCTACTACCTGGATACTGGCGTGTATCCCTCCAACGAACAGGGTCTGCGGGCGCTCATCGAAATGCCTGGCACCGGGGATGTCCCGGAAAACTGGAAAGCCGGCGGCTATCTTGCCAAATCCAAGGTTCCCCGAGATCCCTGGGGCAACGAGTACGTTTACGTGTCGCCCGGTATACACAGTGAAGACTATGACCTCTTCTCTCTCGGAAAGGACGGCGTCGAAGGCGGCGAAGGATACGATTCTGACATCACGAACTGGGAATGATGCCTTCAAGAGGGGTGCACTAAAAGCATTTACCCTCGTCGAGCTTCTGGTCGTTCTCTCCATCCTCTCCATACTCATGTTTATCATTACGCCGCGGTTTGCAGCCATCATCAATCCCGAAAGGGCAAAGAATTTCATTCTCACTCTGCAAAACTCACTCCGCTATCTGAATGAAAAGGCCATACTGGAACAGCAGGTCTACCTGTTCAATTTTGATCTCGATGAGGGAAGATACTACTTTTCCATGGTTGGAGAAGAAGATGCCGGGTTCGGAGAGCAGGAGGAGCAGGAAGCTCTGGTTCCTGACCGCTTTTTGAAACCGGGCGTACTTCCAGTTCGGCTGAATGTGGAAAAAGTCGTGATGATACCCGGAGAAGGGGTTTCCTCCGGCAAGATAACCATTCCCTTTACACCAAATGGGATGATGTTTTCCTTCGAGATGGTCTTTATCAGCGACGACGGCTCCATTTTTCTGCTTGCAGGGAACAGCTATTCGGGTCGGATCAGACTGTTTGTGTCGCAGGATGAAGAAAACTGGCGTGGCCTCGAGTGATTAGGCCTACCGGGAGGGTGTAAGCATTGACCTGATCGCCCCACCCACGTCATCCTTGCCGAACACGGCGGTGCCGGCGATGAGTACGTTTGCACCGGTTTCGAGTATGCTCTTCGCTGTGTAGATGTTCACACCCCCATCAACAGCAATGTCAAAGTGAAGTCCATGCTCTACCCTGAATCGGTGCGCCTCCTCCATCTTTGACAGGGTATCCTCGATGAACTCCTGGCCGCCGAATCCAGGATTGACAGACATGATGAGCAGATAATCAATATGGGGGAGCAGTGGCCCTATTTTTTTCAGGGCACGGGGAGGATTGATGGCGATTCCAGCCATAATTTCTGCACTTCGGATCCTTTCGATGAGCTGCAGGGGGTTGTGCACCGCATCCTCCTGCAGGACGATGCAGTCGGGTTTTGCCTCTATGAAATCGTCGAGACGGTCCGGAGCATTGGAGAGCATGAGATGGGCAATAAGCGGAATACCCACCCTCTTCTTCAGGGCAGGGATGAGATCGATTCCGAAACTGATGTTCGGCACATAGTGGCCGTCCATGTAGTCCAGGTGAATCGAACCGGCCCCGCCTGCCTCGGCCCGGAGAGCCGCATTGCCCAGGTCCGCGAAATCCGCAGCGAGGAGTGAGGGGCTGACTGAACGCTCAAACTCCATGTATCCTCCTGATCTCCTTGAGATAGAGATCCAGATTTCGGGCGAGATCATTTGCGGCATTGACCACAGCCTGGTAGGCGGAAAGCTTTTCTGTCTTGCCGGCCCCGCGCCTGGTGACCTCGTCGGTGAATGTAACGGCCGGTGAGTTTGTATCGACCACCTCCAGTACAATATGAGCGCTCGAGAAGAAGAAATCAACCGATTGCTGCGAAAGAAAGGATGTCTCAACCCGCATGAGAAAGAGGCTGTCAGCATCGGTGAGAATGTCAATCGAGGAGCGGTCAAGGGCTTGGGCCCTGTTGAACAGTATCTCTTCGGTCATATAGTGAAACTGCACGTTGCTGAACTCATTCTCCCTGAAGAGACGAGAAAGACTGCTCCTGAGATGAGCGAACTGCCGGCTGCCCCATTCCTGGTCCGGATTTTCAAAGAGCACATACACGTGCTGCGTCTGTTCGAGCATGGATACTGTGCTGTATACGTATGACTGTACCAGGTGGTCGAGGGCAATTGATGCACCGTTGTACTGGATGACCGGCATTGCCTCGATTGTAATGCCCTGGTCGAGTGTATCGATTCGTTCAACATAACACTTGGCGATTCCCGAATCATTGGTTACCGCGTCTTCGGTGAGAACACCGGCACCCTCGACAAAGCGGAATTTTATCGGTATATCGGGTACGGGCTGTGCCTCCTCATGGGGTTGGTAGTAGAGAAGGTAGCTGAGAGGATGCTCCATGCCCCTTCCGCGGGTGATTGGCTCCTTCATGAAGTGTGATTCAGAGACAAGGGACGCATGCAGACTATCGAGCAGTAGTCGGGCCTTTTCGTTTTCGGGATT
>JAGLSF010000321.1 GCA_023136305.1 Spirochaetota bacterium | reverse complement strand
ACCGGGGTGCGTACCCTCGATGATTCATCCCTGGCTGAAGTGGCTCGGGAAGTTGCCGATGTTCTTCTTGGGGGCGGTATCTGTGTCATACCGACAGATACCCTGTACGGTATCGTTGCCCTGGAGCAGTTCTCCGCATCGGTGCGTCGTATATACGATATCAAGAATCGTGCCTCATCAATGCCCTTCATAAGGCTCATCGGGAAGATCGACGCACTGAGCACATACACCGATCAGAAATTGCCCTCTTCACTCGAGGGGTACTGGCCTGGCCCCCTGACCCTCATTTTCAGGGGAAGGGGAGAGGAGACAGTGGCGGTACGGTTTCCCGACACACCCTTCCTGACAGAGCTATTCAGCCATGTGGGAAACACGGGGATTATAGCGCCGTCGGCAAACATCAGTGGAGAGTCCAATATATTCGACTGTGCCCAGCTTGTGGAAACCTTTCAAGGGCTCGTTGATCTCATCGTGTGCCAGGAGGGAGGACTCAGGGCAACGCAGGCCTCGACCATCGTGGATATCACACAGAAGCCCTGGAAAATAGTCCGCAAGGGAGCACTATCAGTTGAGATTGATGGCCGCGATCAGTGAACTGCTTTAGATTTTTTAGAGATACGCTCACGCCGAAGGCTCACGCCGAAGGAAAATCGAAGGGCGAGATGTAATCACCGTGCTTTGCCTGTGCATCTTCCAGGCGTTTCCTCTGGTCCCTCAGTACCTCGAATAAAACTTTGGGAGTATTTCCAACCTTGGTTTGGTGGAACTCCACGACGCGGTCAAGTTTTGATATGTTTTCAGGAACCCGAAGGGTGAACTGATTGATGTAATCATCACGCGAGTACTCTTTGCCCAGAACTTCATTGAACAGCTGCCCGAGCACTTCGTATTCTGGAATCATCCCCGTGGGTCCAACGAGAGCTCCCACGTCTCCGTGGGTGCGGAGCTCCATCCATTTAACCCACACGTGTTTGTCACGTACACCATTTACAAAGTTGCCTTCACTGTCGCGAAGGAAGTAGTTTACGCCGAAAACAAGGGGCGGGTTCTTGAGTTTTTTCCCAAACTCCAGGTTGTTCTGTACGTATTTCCCAAGGGGGATGGCCACAAAGTCCTGAATGCTCATCAGGTTTATTTCCGGCACACCCTCCTCACCGATAATGGCGAAAGTGGTTTCAGTCTCGAGCGAGGCTCCGTAGGTTATAATTCCATGCTCCCAGTTGAAGCCCTGCTGTGCAGGCAGCGAGGCCTTGGCGTCGCGGCCGCCGTACATGATGCCTGCAAGTTCCACACCTGCAGGATTGTCGAGCTCGGGGTCGCAGTTGGGAAGATCCTTCAGCGCCACGGCGTATCTGGCATTCTTGTGCGCACAGGGTATCTCGGCGCCCTTTGCATCCTTTTTCCCCTTGTGCCACTGGCCGGAAAAATTCTCACCCTCATCGGACGGGTCCATGCCCATACCGAGCCAGTAGGGTTTTCCGTCATTGATAAGAACGTTGGAAAAGATCACCTCACCGGGCTTGTGCAGTACATCCCAGATGGAGGGATCGTCCTTGGCATTGACGTTCTGAATGATACCGAAGATACCCGATTCGGCGTTGGCAGCCATACAGCGGCCGTTAACGGCGCGGAAGTAGGCGATGTCGTCGCCCAGGATGGTTTCACCGGGCAGCATGGCCGTTGAGGTTTTTCCACAGGCACTGGGAAATGCACCGGCGAAGTAGGTCTTGCGTCCACCCGGACCGTGAACACCGCTCAGGAACATGTGTTCCGCAAGCCAGTTTTCCCGGTCAGCCTTGCGAATGGTCAATCGAAGCGCCAGCTTCTTCAATCCCACTGTATTGCCTGCATACTGGGTGTTAACGCTGTATACGGTATCCGTGGTGTAGTCTATATAGATGCGTCGCTTGTCCGTTTCGACACTCACCATGCGTTCGTCCACCCTGCCGCTTGAATGCATTATTGAGAAGAACTGTGCCTTTGAGCCGAGGCGTTTGAACTCCTCATAACCGAGCCGGTAGAGCAGGTTCAGGCTGTGAGAAACGTAGAAGGAATCGGTACATTCCACGCAGGGGATACTGAATTCGGAGTTGTTCGGGCCGAGGGCCAGGAAACGCACGACCATCATCCGTCCCTTCATGGCGTCCTTCATGAGCCCACGCACTTCACTTAAGCCCCCTTCCCGCTCTGTCTGATTCAGTGTTTTACTGAGGGTTTCCTCCTCGGGGACCAGATACTTTGTTGCTGCCCTGTCGCGTCCCTGATCGGAAAAGCCGTCAAAGTGAATGGTGTGGCCCTTGAGCTTGAGAGGTCTCTCCTCCTGAAGCTCGACCGCCATCTTCCGGTTGTGCTCCACATCTTCGTCTGAGTCGGTACTGACCCACACGGATTCCGGATTACACAGCTCGATAGCGTCGGCCACAAAGGCAAGCAACTGGTCGTTGTCGATGGCCGTCAGCACCTTGAGGTTTCTATCATCCAGCCTGGATTCAAGCAGTTTCAGGTTTGATTCCTTCATGTGATGCCCCTTTGTTCAATTGAGTATAATTGCACTACAGTACGATAGCGTGGTCAGCCTGCAGACATTTTCTGTATCCCCATAGAATAATAGGAATTTTTTCATTGTCAAATCCTTTCTTGG
>JAGLSF010000320.1 GCA_023136305.1 Spirochaetota bacterium | reverse complement strand
TTCTCTACTCCACCGAACCACATGCAGAGATCAGGGAAATCCATACCGCGGCAGCGGAGAAGGTGGATGGCGTGGTCGACATACTCCACCATGGCAACGTGCCTCGGGTGCTGCACACAACCGCCGGACAGGGTTACCCCGAGCCATCACCCTATGACAGAGTGCTATTCGACCGGGTGGTGCGTTTCGTGGGCGACCGTGTTGCACTCGTAGCTGCCGAGACCCCCGAAGCAGCCCGTGAAGCCCTCGGGAAGATAAAGGTCGAGTACAAACCCCTCGAACCCCTCTTCGATATGGAGCACGCCTGCGATGACACCTCCCCACGGCTTCACAGGGGTGACGAGCACGCGAAGATACCGGTGGTCTACCAGCCTGAGGAGAACCTCGCCGCAGAGGTGCTCATGGAGTTCGGGGACCTGGATAGAGGATTCAGCGGAGCGGACTTCATCGTGGAGCAGATCTATCACACGCAGTACATATCTCACTGTGCCATTGAGCCCCACGCGGTGCAGGCCTGTTTCGACGAGCGGGGTCGTCTCGTTATCATCACCACCACGCAGGTGCCCTTTCATGCCCGTAGAATCGTTTCACGGCTGACCGACATACCCATTGCCAGAATACGTGTCATCAAGCCTAGGATCGGCGGCGGCTTCGGGGGAAAACAGGAGGTGTTTCTCGAGCCTCTCGTCGCCCTCGTTGCCTGGCGGAACCGAAGGGCGGCGAAGATAGTCCTGTCACGCAGGGAGGTTTTTGTCACAGCCCGTACCATGCATCCCATACGGATCAGGATGAAGACCGGTGTCATGCATGACGGCCGAATCACCGCGATGGAGATGGACGGACTGCTCAACGCCGGCGCCTATGCTCCTCATGCACTGACTGTGCTTTCAAACCTGGGCTCAAAGACCCTTCCCATGTTCAACAAGATAGAGAACATGACCTTTCACGGGCGGTCGGTGTACACTAACCTTCCCATGGGCGGGGCATACCGGGGTTACGGTGCAACGCAGGGCTACTTCGCCTTCAATCAGCAGGTCGACATGATAGCCCGGAAGACCGGTCAGGATGTGCTCGAATACATAAAAGCCTGGCATATTCAGGAGGGGGAGACCTCACGGGTGTTCGAGGCACTCGGCGAGGGCAAGAAGGGCGTGGCGCAGTCCGTTGGCTCATGCAGGCTTGACGAGTGCATAGACAGGGGTGCCGAGGCAATCGGCTGGTATCAAAAACGGGATAGGCATGCTGAGACGGGAGCAGATCTGGTGCGGGGTGTGGGTGCAGCCGTGTCAATGCAGGGCTCTGCCATTCCGCGAATAGACATGGCGAGTGCCTATATGAAGATGAATGAGGACGGTTCATTCAATCTGGCAGTGGGAGCAACGGATATCGGCACAGGATCAGACACCATTCTCGCGCAGATCGCTGCTGAAGTGTTGCGGGTGCCGGTTGAGAAGATCATCGTCTACTCCTCCGACACAGACCACACTCCCTTTGATTCTGGAGCCTATGCCTCCTCGACCACCTATCTCTCAGGCGCCGCCGTGGAGAAGTGTGCCCGTGAAATTGAGGAGCAGATACTGGAGCGCGGCGCGCTCCTGCTCGAGGCAGACAGGCAGAACCTCGGGCTTGAAGACGGGTCAGCTGCGGACCGGTCGACGGGAAGTGAGGTGACCTATAGGGAGATCTGTGAGAGCAGCCTCTACGGCAGGGACCAGTTTCAGATACAGGCCGCAGCATCGAAGACCACAGACCTGTCGCCGCCTCCCTTCATGGCCCAGTTTGCCGAGGTGGAGGTGGACAGGGGCACCGGCAGGGTAAATGTGGTGAAGCTGGTGTCTGCCGTTGACTGCGGGCAGCCGATAAATCCCGTGCTCGTCGAGGGACAGGTCGAGGGCGCGGCGCTCAACGGCATCGGCCTGGCTCTCTGCGAGGAGTATCTGTTCGATTCCCGGGGTGCTATGCTCAACCCGCGGTTCTGGGATTACAAGATATACACGGCTGCGGATGTCCCGGAGATGGAGACAATTATAATCCCCTCCCATGAAGGGACAGGGCCTTTCGGTGCCAAGTCGGTGGGCGAGATTGCCATCAACGGGCCTGCTCCCGCCATTGCGAACGCCATTTTTGATGCGGTCGGCATACGGATGTTTGAGCTTCCCATGACGCCAGAACGGGTGTGGAAAAGATTGCGGGAGGAGGTCACCCTTGATAATTAGGAATGGGAAGGTTGCCCTTCCAGGCGCAGCGGATTTTCAGAAGGTGGACATCCTGATAGAGGGTGAAAAGATTGCCGGCATCGGGAAGAATGTTTCCTCTGGAAAGGATGCTGCTGATGAGATTATCGATGCCCAAGGGCTGCTCGTCCTGCCGGGGGGCATCGACCCGCATGTTCATTTCGACGATCCGGGCTATACGGACAGGGAGGATTTCTACAGGGGCAGCTGCTCGGCGGCATCGGGCGGCATCACCACGGTTATCGATATGCCCGACACCTCCATTCCTCCTGTGACAAACAGGGAAAATCTGCATCACAAGCTCGAGGTGATCGAAAAGAAGGCGGTCGTTGATTTCGGACTGTACGGCGGTGTGTCTGCACAATCCTATCGGAGCGGCTTTCCCCGAAACATGGAGGAGCTCGCGGATACCGTGCTGGGATTCAAGACCTATTT
>JAGLSF010000032.1 GCA_023136305.1 Spirochaetota bacterium | reverse complement strand
CACCGAACGAGGCAGCTCGACAAGGTCAGGGATTTTTTCGCGTTGATCCGTGAAAACCTTGGAGACCCGGACATACGTGTATTCACAACCGGATCCGGTGGAAAACAGGTGGCCAGGCTCCTGGAGGCCCGTCACTACCAGGAAGTAAACGCACTCGGTGCCGCTGTCGAGCATTTGCACCGAAACATTGCGTCGGTATTTGAACTGGGCGGCCAGGACTCCAAGTACATCACGTGGCGAGGCAGGAACGGCAGGTTCGTCGCCATGAACGACCGCTGTGCAGGAGGAACGGGTGCAACGATCGACCGAATACTCCTGAAACTTGGGCTAACCCAAAGCAGTCTTAAAGACATAGCATATAATCCGCAGATGCTATACCCCGTTGCCGGTAAATGCGGCGTCTTTGCCGAAACAGACCTCAACAGCCTCCAGAAGCAGGGAGTAGCGGCCGAAGCCTTACTGCTCTCTCTTTTCCAGGCTATTGTCGAGCAGAACCTCAACGTTCTTTCACGGGGGCATATGCCTGCACCACCCCTGCTGCTCCTGGGCGGTCCGAATGTCTTTTTTCCAGCACTGCTGGGAACATGGAGGGCCCGTCTTGAATCCCTCTGGCAAGAGCGGGATATAGTTTTCGATAGAGACGCGGTTCGCGTCCCTCACAATGCCCTGTTTTACGGTGCCCTGGGGACAGCGCTTCTTGGCGCATCCACAGAATCCGGGGAACCGGCAACAGGATTCAGTACCTTCATGGATCGAATTGCAGAAAGCGGAGAAAAGGGAAATCCTGAAGGAACGATGAAATCCGGCGGCCCGCCCCTGTTGCACACAGAAGAGGAGAGAAGGCATTTCTCAGGAACATACATTAGCAGGCCCCACAGCGGAACATACCCTCCTGCCGGCAGGGAGCTGCACGTCTACATGGGAATTGACGGTGGTTCCACTTCCACAAAGGGCGTCATTCTCGACACGCGTGAGAACGTGGTGGAGACGGCATACCTGATATCGCAGGGCAATCCGGTCGACGATACTCGGTCCATTCTCAAAGAGCTGCACGAAAAGGTCCGGCAGCGAGGCGTGAAACTCATTGTACGGGGTATCGGTTTTACCGGTTATGCCAAGGACCTCTTGAGCACCGTTTTTGGTGGCGATACTGCCGTGGTGGAAACCGTGGCCCACACGCTGGGAGCACTCAAATACTACCCGGGGTGCGACGTTGTCTGTGATGTGGGCGGGCAGGATATAAAGATCATACTTCTTAAAAACGGTGCCATCAGGGACTTCAGGCTCAACACCCAGTGTTCGGCAGGAAACGGATACTATCTGCAGTCAACAGCCGAACGGTTCGGGTACACGGTCGACGAGTATGCTGAGGCGGCCTTCAAAGCCGGCACCATACCTGAGTTTAACTTCGGGTGTGCCGTGTTTCTCGAGGCTGATATCGTGAACTTCCAGCAGCTTGGCTGGAAGCCCGAAAAAATCATGGCGGGCCTCGCACAGGTGCTCCCTCTCAACGTGTGGCTGTACGTGGTGCGGGAACCAAATCTGAGCAGACTGGGAAGGCATTTCGTGCTCCAGGGCGGCACGCACAACAACCTCGCTGTCGTTAAAGCGCAGCAGGACTTTATCAAATCAAGGGTGCGAGACGCACAGATACACGTGCATCCCTACAAGGAAGTTGCCGGTGCCATTGGCGCTGCAATTGAAGCGAGAAGGACCCTCTCACTAAAAATCTATACCGAAACGGGGAAGACGACCTCTCATATACCCGCATCCAGCTTCATTGGCTTCGATTCCATCGACATCGTTGAATACAGTGTCGAGAAGAACGAAAATACCAGGTGCACACGCTGCGGGAACCGATGTATGAGAACCCTCATATACGTCAGTGCGGGTGATTACAGAAACAGCCATATCATTGCAAACTGCGAGCGGGGAGCAGAGACTGAAGAGAATAGAAAGTCTACAGCGGAAAGCCCCAGCACTCGTGAGGATGCACCTCATTTTGTGCATCTCTCGAACAGGATGATGTTCGCTACCCGTCCAGACAGGATACCGGCAGAGAGACCTTCTTCTGTATATCGCATCAGGCGTAACAAGCTGCTCGAGAAGGCCGTCATTGGCATACCGCGTGTGCTTGGCATGTATTCCACAGGCCTCTTCTTCAGAAGTTATTTTGAAGCCCTTGGGGCGAAAAAAATCCTGTTTTCGGGGTATACGACACCAGAACTGTACAGAAAAACTGCAGGAAGGGGTTCAATCGACCCCTGCTTCCCCTCAAAGATCGCCATTGCCCATGTATATGACCTTATGAGCAGGGATGCTGTTACCCATATTTTCTTTCCCTGTATCCGCATGACGAGGGGCGAAATATACGGGGCACCCTATCACTGGGCCTGTACGGCACTCGCCGCCACGCCGGAATCGGTCAAGGCTGCATTCACACTGAATGGAAACGAGTTTCATGATCGCGGCATTCATTTTGTCGACCCTGTCTTTGATATGGCCGAATGGGACGTATTCGAACGGCAGTTGTACCGTTCGCTGCACCCCCTCTTCCGCATATCGAAGGGTGAGAACCGCAGGGCCATGGATACTGCCTTGCACCTCTGGGAAAGCTCTCTCGCAAACCTGCAGGCAAGGGCCGAGCACGTTATTCTGGACCTCGAAGAGAAATCCGGGATCGGGATCGTACTTCTCGGAAGACCCTATCACAATGACCCGGGAGTAAACCACGGCATCCTTGATGCGCTGAACCATCATGGCTATCCCCTGTTCACCATCGAGAGTCTCCCGAGGTCCGGGCAGCTGGTAGAACGGATTTTCGAGCAGGAGGCTGAAAGTAGACATCCCATGGATATCCGGGACCTGTGGATGAAGTGCTACAGCGAGAACACCTCTCTGAAGATATGGGCGGCCAGATTCGTGTCACTCCACCCCAATCTCATTGCCCTTGATCTCTCTTCATTCCGCTGCGGACACGATGCCCCGCTCTACTCTGTACTCGACGACTTGTTCAGCCAGTCCGCCTCACCTTTCTTCACCTTTCATGAGATCGACGAAAACAGACCGGAGAGCTCTATCAGGCTGCGTGTGGAAAGCATTCACTACTTTCTGCAGCGCTATCGGGAAGAGCTGTCGCAGAGAGCGGAGAGTTCATGGCAACGGTCATTGTCAGTGGTTTGACCAGGGCCCACGAAACCCTTTTAGAGGGGTTGTTCGGGTTTCTCGGGCAGGACGTTGTTCGTCTCCCCGAACCTGACGGTGAAGCTCTCAAGATAGGCAGGATATACTGCAACAGGGGACAGTGCAACCCTGTGTACTACACTGCCGGCAATCTCATCCGATTCCTCCAGGGCCTCAGGGCTTCCGGGGAGAAGGATATTGAGAAGAATTATTACTACCTGACAGCCGGAGCCTGTGGCCCCTGCAGATTCGGCATGTATGAGATTGAATACCGCAAGGCTCTCCACGATGCCGGGTTTCCAGGGTTCAAAGTTGTGGGCGTACAGCAGAATGAGGCCCTGGTGCAGGACCTGCGCAATCTGGGTTTCCGCTTCGAAAAGAGACATTTGAGCCGGTTTATCAACGCCATCATTCTCGCAGACCTGCTGAACAACCTCTACTATAAAATTAAACCCTATGAGGTCATGCCTGAAAGTGTCGACCGATGGCGAAACAGTGCACTCGACCTGCTCTACGCTGTATTCAGATACAACAGCTCCATCACCCCATCCCTGAAACAGATCTGCGATGCATTGAGCAGCCTCGAACTCGATTATTTGAGTCCGAAGCCAAAGGTCAAGATTATCGGAGAAATCTTTTCGCACCTCCATGAAGGCGACGCGAGCTACGGCCTGCCCTCATGGCTCGTCGAGGAGGGCGCAGAGCCCGTGGTCGAGCCCCTCAGCAACTGGCTCGAGTACCTCTTCTGGGAAAAGATACAGTTTACCCGGGACCGGGCATTTCGGGGGAGGGTTAAAGCCCTGAGGGAGATCCTGCCTGCCTGGCTGCTCAAGACAAGTATCCATCTGCACTTCGCCTATTTCAGATTCATTCTGAACAACAGACCCGATAAACTTGCCCGTCAGCGACAGCTTGCACGATACGCTGCCCCATACTACCATGTCAGGCTTATAGGCGGCGAAGGGCACATGGAGGCAGGAAAGCACATATATGCGGTACGTAAACATCAGGCACACATGGTGATATCCATCAAACCCTTCAGCTGTATGCCCTCGACGCAGAGTGATGGTGTGCAAACGAAGATTGCCGAGGACATGAAGGGTAGCCTCTTCGTTTCGGTGGACACCACAGGCGATGCGGAGGTGAATGTGAAGAGCCGCATCCTCATGAAGCTTCAGGTCGCACAGAAGAGGGCTGAATCCGAGTTCAGAGAAGTCCTTGAGCGGAAAAAACTGACCGAAGCGAGGCTGAAGGTGTTGAGGGAGAGGGCCCGTCTGCAGTCATTACCCATGCGTAACCGTCGGCGCAGATACATCGCTACAGCCACACGAGTTCTTGCCACACTGGTCTGACAAGCGCTCCATCCGGTGTGCTATTTATTGGAAAGATCTGTACAGGGCGCCCTCGAGCTGAAATTCACCATGCTTCATATCTTTCTTCCCTATGGTCGCGCCATCCCGCATCATGTGATGCAGCGTCATAAACTCACGGTCCCGTCCTATAACACACACTGCGCAGAGCCTGCTGCCCCGATAATAGGCTGCGGTGAATTCTCCCTTTTCCACATCACCCCTGTACACCACCTTTTTCACCTTCGGGACATACCCGGCAAATCGTATCAGCGTATCATACTGTTTGGTCCAGAAAAAGGGAATTTCGCGGTACGGATCCATCGAGCCCATCATACAGCGTGCCGCATGCCGCCCCTGCTGCATGGCCTCAGTCCAGTGCTCGACGCGTCTCCTGCACCCTGTTATGAGATCCTGAACCTGTGCAATGTCACCGGCCGCATATATCCCCTCTGCACTGGTGCACATCTGCTCATTGACCGGGATTGCCCCATGGTCGACAATGCCCGCGTCCTCGAGAAAGTGGACCGCAGGCACGATCCCAATGCCGGCAACCACCATGTCCACCTCCAGGGTACTCTCATCTGAAAGCTCGGCACCCTGCACGCTGCCTTCTCCTCTCAAAGCGGTCACCAAGCTTCCCAGATGGAAGTGTACCCCCCTCTCCTCATGGAGATTCCGTATCCGCTCCCCGATCCTCTTGCCAAACACATCTGCAAGCGGAACCTTTTCAGGAGCAACAAGATATACCTCGAGGCCCTGCTCACGCAGCACCGCAGCTGTCTCGAGGCCGATGAATCCGGCGCCGATGATGAGGGCGCTTTTTGCACTCTTTACTGATGCAGCGATGGAATCTGCATCTCTGAGGCTACGAAGGAGGAAGAAATTCTTTAAATCAGTACCGGGTATGACCGGTGTGCGTGGTATTCCCCCCGTGGTTATGAGCAGTTTATCGTACAGGAGATAATCTCCATCCATAAAGACAATCTGCCGCTCTTCGGGATCTACCTGAGCCACCTGCCGTCCCATCAGCAGTTCAATCCTTGTCTGCCTGAAATACTCCTCAAAGGGCAGAAATATGCTGTTTCGGTCAGACTCTCCTGAGAGATAGTCTTTCGACAACCGGGGCCGGTCATAGGGCATGTACATTTCTGCGGTGATAATGATCAGACGGCCGTCAAAGCCCTCGCGCCGAAGGGTGACAGCTGCGGCCAATCCTGCAGCACCGTTTCCGATTATAAGATAGGTGCCGCTTTCCCTCCGAAGATGCACCGAGACACCCTCGCGTTTCTTTCTCTTGAGAAGCAGCATGCCGTCCTTTGTCTTAGTGTCAAACTGAAGCAGGTCATGCAAGGCCGGAGGGGATTGACAGGAAGCCGCGCTAAGATCAAACCGGGAACCATGCCACGGACAGGTCAGTACATGATCGAGAAGCATGCCCTCTTCGAGAGCCCCACCGTGATGGGTGCATTCCGCCAGAACTGCCGTGACTGCGTCGCCCGAACGATGCACAAGCACCCTGTCCTGACCATACACGAAAAGTCGGGATCTTCCCACTTCGATCTCGGTGAGGGGTGCAATCTCCACCCACTTATTTGCAGGGATCTTTTTCGGCATTTCACTCCCCTCCCAGGTTTCCAGCTCAAGGGGGTTATAGGATACTCAAACCTCAATGATAAAAGGTACGATAACCGGTGAACGGGAGACCTCTTTTTTAAAAAAACGCTTCAGCACATTGATCACCGCCGATTTCAGTTCATCCTGCTGCAGGTCACCTCTCTTCAGGTGCTGCCGTACCTCAGAAAAAACAATATCCTTTGCACTGGCCAGAACACTCTCCGCATCCTGCAGGCATATGAAACCCCTGGAGTAGATTTCAGGATGCATCACCCCATGATTGCTCATGGAAAGCGGAATGACGATGATGACGACACCCTCCTCTGCAAGGCGATGCCGGTCCCTGATCACCGCACTCCCGATATCACCGGTGTTCTTACCATCAGTGTATACACTCCCCGTCTCAACCACACCCGTTGCACGCACACCATCCTCATCCACGGTAATCACATCACCGTCCTGAGCAATCAGTATATTCTTTTCCTCGATGCCCATCTCCTTCGCCAGGTCTGCATGATGGATCAAATGTTTGAACTCTCCATGAATGGGGATGAAGTAGCGCGGCTTGAGAATTGCCATGAGGAGTTTCAGCTCCTCCCGTGATGCATGCCCCGAGACATGCAGATCCTCGAAGCCCTCGTAAAAGACATGGGCTCCCTTTCTGAAGAGGCTGTTCACCACCCGGGACACTGTTCTTTCATTTCCAGGGATAATCGATGCGGATAGAATAACCGTGTCTCCCTTCTCGATGGTGAGCTGCTTGTGCCTGCTGCCGGCGATACGCGACAGGCCGGACATGGGTTCGCCCTGGGAACCCGTTGTGAGGAGCAGCACGCTGTTCCGTTTGTAGTTGTTTATCTTCTCCGGCGCCACAATGAGGCCCTCATCGAACTCAAGGTACCCCAGGTCCCTGGCCATGGTAACATTCTTCTCCATGCTCCTACCCAGGATGGAAACACGCTTCCCCGTTTTTCTGCACACATCAAAAATCTGCTGTATGCGGTGAATATTCGAGGCGAAGGTAGCGATGATGATCCTGCCGGTTGCACTGGTGATCGCGTCGAAGAAGCTGTTGTTCAGCTCACGCTCCGAGGGGGTGTAGCCCTTGTGCTCCGCGTTGGTGGAGTCGGAGAGGAGCAGAAGCACACCTTTCTCACCGAACTCGGCGATCTTGAAGAAATCGAAGTGATGATCGTAGATGGGAGTGAAGTCGAACTTAAAATCACCCGAATGCACTATAATACCGAAGGGGGTATGAAAGGCCACACCCACGCCGTCTGCCACTGAGTGACACACACGGAAGAACTCTGCAGTAATGGCACCGAACCTCACACTCTCGCGCGGTTCGATCTCGAGGAATTCGGGTTCATAGTCCAGCGAGTGTTCCTCGAGCCTGTTGCGTGCGAATCCAATGGTGAGTCTTGTTCCGTAGATGGGAACCCGAAGATCTTGGAGCAGATAGGGAAGAGCACCGATATGGTCTTCATGACCGTGGGTCAGAATAATTGCCTCAATCCTGTCACGGTTTTCCTGCACATAGGTCAGGTCAGGGATGATGAAGTCTATACCCGGCAGGTTCCCGTCGGGGAACATCATACCCGCATCAATGATGAGTATGGAATCCTCATGCTCCACGAGCATCATGTTTTTACCGATTTCACCAAGGCCGCCAATCGGTATGATCCGAATACCCCTGCTATCCGACATATCTATTCCCCTGTGTGCCCAAAACCGCCGTTGTCCCTTTCCGTCTTTTCCAGCTCTTCAATACTCACCACTTCCTCGATACGAGCATTGGCGACACGGGCGATGACCATCTGGGCAATCCTCATGCCGTTTGTAACGGTAAAGCTCTCTTTTCCGTGGTTTATGAGTATTATGTCGACCTCACCCCGGTAGTCTGCATCTATGGTACCGGGAGCATTGAGCACCGTCACCCCGTGCTTGAAGGCGAGTCCGCTGCGCGGCCTTATCTGCGCTTCGTATCCCCTGGGTATGGAAACGATGATTCCAGTCGAAATACGGGTAAACTCACCCGGCTTCACCTCAACCGGGCTTTCGAGGGAGGCCATGAGGTCGATACCGCTTGCGTCTTCAGTCATATAACACGGAAGAAGGTTCTTCTTGCTGATACGATAAATCTTGAGTACCATGGACAGGATCAATATTTCAGTTTCAGCTATTTTATAGAATATCTAAAACTTTGCAACCCTTTTTTACGCTCGTGCCAAAGTATGCCAACAGTCATATGCTTCAGCCCTTCTTACCTCTTATTAGGGTGAGAAGGAAAATCGGAAATCCTTCACATGTGCCTCATGTACCGGCGGGCCCACGGAGGCGAAACTGAAGCTTCGTTCCCTGAACAGTGTGTGCACAACTTCTTCGATGGCCTCGGATGTAACACCTTCGATACGGCTGAGCGTTTCATCGTAGGGAATGAGCTTTCCGTACAGCATCTCCTGCATGGCTATCCTGATCATCTTCCATTCAATGCTTTCCTTAGCGAGTATAAAATTTCCCCTGAACTTGTCTTTTGCAAGTTCCAGTTCCTTCCGCCGTATACCCCTCTTCACCACATCCAACAGTTCACTGTCAATTTCATCGAGCACCACGGGGAGGTTTTCAGGACTTGTAGAAAAGCCTATGTTGAACTCGCCGGAGTCCGAGTAGTTGATTGCCATCGATGCAACAGAATAACAGAGACCCTTCTCCTCCCGAATCCTCTGAAAGAGGCGCGAGCTGAAACTGCTGCCCAGGACCATGTTCAGGAGTGCCAGGGGAAACCGGGACTCATCTGCATACCCATATGCCTCGACACCACAGAGAACATGTACCTGGGTGATGTCCCTCAATTCCGTAAAGTTCTTATCCCACGTCCGCGGTTTTTTGCGTTCAGGCCCTTCCGTTATCTTGCCGTTGAAGTATCCCCTCTCCTGAAACAACCTTTCAACCCCCTTCTTAAATGTTCCCGCAGTTATGTTTCCGGCAATAGAAAGAATCAAACCTCTGCGGCTGTAGTGCCGACGATGAAACCATACCACATCTTCCAGCGACACCGTACCAATACTCTCACGGTCCCCCAGAACAGGCAGGCCAAGCGGATGTTCGCCCCACATTGCACGGGAGAAGAGCTCGCCCACATAGTCCTCAGGGTCATCGATAGCCATGTTTATTTCATCGAGAATGATGAGCCGTTCCCGTTCAAACTCAGCCTTCCTGAAAGAGGATTTGAAATACATGTCGAGTAGAATATCAAGTGTATCGAGCCAGTGCCCGGCTGCCACATTCACGAAGTAGTAGGTGTTTTCCTTCGAAGTCGATCCATTGATCTCACCGCCGAATGAATCGATCTGCGCTGCAATATCATAGGCACTTCGTTTCCCTGTTCCCTTGAAGAGCATATGCTCGATCATATGTGCATATCCGCGCTCATTGTCACTCTCGTCCCGCGACCCCAGGTCGATCCAGGCTCCGAGGGACACGGCACCGCTAGTCGGTATTTCATCGACAAGCAGGGTGACGCCATTATCAAGAACCATCTTTTTCGACATGTGTGTATTGACCTTACAATTGAAATCGCTGCTGATACCTGAGGAGTGGGTGAAGTTACAGTATTTTCTGCTCGTAAAGTGACTCCAGAGTTTCCACTCCCTCCTCGACTGCCCGTGCAGAATTGTCCAGTGCGCTCTTCTCATCCTCGGACAGGGGAAGCTCGAGAATCTTCCGTACCCCCCCGGCACCGAGAAAGACAGGCACACCAAGAAAGATATTTTTATAACCGTACTCGCCGTTCAGATAAACCGATGCAGGCAGCAGCCTTCGTTCATCCTTGATGATCGATTCCACCATCTTCACCGTAGAGGCTGCCGGTGCATAGAAGGCACTCCCCGTCTTCAGGTAGTTTATAACCTCAGCCCCTCCCCTCCTCGTACGCTCAACGAGACGCTCCACGCCCTCCTCGTCGAGAAGCTCATCGATGGGAAAACCGCTCACCGAGGTATACCGTCTCAGGGGGACCATGCTGTCGCCGTGCCCTCCGAGAACCATGGCCGTCACATCGCCGGTCCACAATCCCAATTCCTCCGCAATGAAGTACCTGAACCTGGTGGAATCGAGAACGCCGGCCTGGCCCACAACCCGTGCCGGTTCGAACCCAGTCTCTTTCAGCACCACCATGCAGATTACATCCAGGGGATTGGTTACCACCACCACCACAGCGTCGGGAGCATAGGTGGCAATTGCTGCTGAAGCCTCCTGTGCAATCTTTGCATTGATTTTCAGCAGGTCCATCCGGTCCATACCCGGTTTTCGAGCAACCCCTGCAGTGAACACGATGACATCCGATCCTGCAATCTCCTTGATATTATTAGTGCCGAATATCCTGACATTGTACTCCCTGAGCGGGGCGGCGTGCAGAAAATCTAGCCCCTTGCTCTGCGGGATCCCCTCCACCACATCCACCATAACGATATCAGCCAGGTTCTTCTCTGCAATATAGTAAACCGCTGTTGCACCCACATTGCCCGCGCCGATAACCGACACCTTGCTCATCCTGCTCTCCTTTCAAGGAAATCCTTCATCTTTCGTGCCGATTTCCGAAACTGCTCGAGCTCTGACTCCTGCAGCCTGGGGAGATGCACTCTCAGAACGCCCTCTCTGCCGACCACACCTGGTACGCTCATCGCCACATTCTCGACATCATATTCTCCCTGCAGCAGCAGGGAAACGGTAAGCAGGCGTCTCGTGTCCCGCACCATGGCATCCACGAGCTCTGCAACGGCTGCAGACGGTGCATAGTATGCGGTTGAGCGGCCTGCCATACCGGCAATGAAATCTCCAGCCTTGCGCGTCTCATCCATGATCGATTCGTACTGCTCGGGGAGCATGAAGTTGAGTACAGGGACCCCGGAGACAGTGCAATAACGCGGAAGGCCCATCATCTCCTCGTTGTGTCTACCCACAACCAGGGCCGACACGTCCTCAGCCGAGACATCGAGGTCGCGGGCCACGGCGTAGCGAAGCCTGGTCGAGTCGAGAAGTCCGCCGAGCCCAAGCACCGCCTCTCTCGGCAGCCCCGACTCAAGGGCGAACACCGTGGTGAGAAGGTCCACCGGCTCCGTCACGATGATGACCTTTACATCGTCCTTCCGCACCTTCAGGGCCCCCGCAAGCTCCCGTATCACGGCTACATTGTCATCGAAGAGCTCTTCACGCTTCATGTCAGGCTTTCGCACCAATCCTGCCGAGATAACAATGATGGGGGAGCGGAGCACTTCGTGGAGGGAGTCGGTACCTGTAATCTTCGTCCGATAGGTCCTCACCGGTGCAGCTTCCATGAGGTCGAGGGCTTTGCCCGTTGACAGCCCCTCTCTGACATCATGGAGCAGCACATTGGCAATCCCCTTCTCGGCAATGAAGAATGCCGTATTCGCCCCGGCATTTCCGCTTCCTATGATTCCGACCGTCGCCATTGCTGTTCCCTCTTATTTTCACTGTTTACCTGTTACTCTGAACATACCTCCAACCCAAGCACCAGTGCACTCGCATTATACCTATAATTTCATCCTATGAAAATTAAAACCGGAACGCGTGGTTCCGGTTTTATGTAATTGCAGTATACCCCCGTACAGATATATACCGGGATCAAAGGCTTTACGCTGCTAGCTCACCTTGAGCTCCTGGCTGCTCTCCCACAGGCCGTGAATGTTGCAGTAGGATGCAGCGAGCAGCGTACCAGGCTTGTCCGTCTTCATGGAGGTGACAACACAGCTGTTCGTATAGACAGGGCCCTGATTCGCACCCTCAGTCGACTCGCCATGTGCATCAAACTCGTAGCGTCCCACCTGGAAGGGTGCCTTAGCTCCTTCCGGCTGGAAGTACAGGATGACCCACCGTAT
>JAGLSF010000319.1 GCA_023136305.1 Spirochaetota bacterium | reverse complement strand
CCACTCTCCGGATCTCGTCATCCATACACCCGTCGAGTCCCGGATGAAGATACTGCTTCCCCACCAGGTGCACGCTTCCGAAGAGTGATGCGCAGCAGTCGATGACTATATCGATGAAATATTTGTCACGGTATCGAAGAAATGCCTTGTCACGGTTCAGACGAAGAGATTTTCCACCCCCCAGTATGAACGCCTGTATGGATCCGTATTTCTTCATAGCAGCTTCGAAGCTTCGCGTCGTGCGGCATCCGTAGGTTATACGAGTTTTTGAAGGAGGTCTGCAACGTTGTCGGCAAAGTGGTTGATCGTTTCGATCCCCTCTTTATCATCAGTGACCTCCCCCTTTTTTCGTCCAAAGGCGACATTCCAGTAGGTTGAACCTGGAACGATCATGTCGTTAATGGTGAAGAAGAACTGCAGCTGGGCATAGGTGAAGTTCTGACCGGCCCGTCGTGCCACCACCACCGGTGCGCCTATCTTCCCCTTGAAGAAGTTCCCGTTGGCACTGGATACGTATCCCGCACGATGGAGAAGGCCTGTCGTCTGAGAGGTTGCACACCCGAAATAAACCGGCGAGCCAACGATAATCGCATCGGCCTCGCGCATCTTCTCGAATATGGAGTGGAAGTCATCGTCCTTTATGCTGCAGGTTCCGTCCATCAACTTCTTACACCCCTCGCAGGCTATACAGGGCTTTACCGTGTGCTCAGCGAGAAGCACGACTTCACTGGGTACTCCCCGATTCACGAGCCGCTCTCTCGCCTTGTTGAGCAGTATCTCCGTATTCCCCTCTTTTCGCGGACTTCCGCAGATGAGCAGCGCCTTCATGCTGTCCTCCCCCTTTGAATTGGTCTCTATATAATAACGGGGTATGAGACAAAGGACAATTTCAATCCCCTTCATCGGGAAAATCATATGATTTGGGTCATTTTGATATACACGGGTGGTCATTTTGACATGGTGTGTCGAATGTACCCGTCACCGTGGCTGCATACAGAGGTCCCGGGCAATGGAAATTATATAATTCATTGTATAATAATAAGTTATGCGAGATTTTCGATATTGGCACGGTTTATGCATTAATATAGGTGAGATAAAAAACCTGAAGGAGGCTTGAAAATGAGTATTATTCAATACAGACCGCGGACATTGGATCTTTTCAACTGGGACAGGGTGTTTGACAGGTATTTTGGAGATTTCGATCACAGTGCTGGATGGCCTGCAGTCGACGTCAGGGAAGATGACGACAACTACCTTGTGGAAGTTGAGCTTCCAGGACTGAGTGAGAAGGACGTTGAGGTGAAGGTTGAGAATGGCGTGCTGACCATCGCTTCCAGGAAGGATGAGTCCAGGGAAGAGAAGGATGAGGGCTATATCCGGAAAGAGCGGAGACACTACAGCTTCAGTCGTTCATTCAGCCTGCCCGACAATGTGGATGGTGAGAAGATTACCGCTAACTTCAAGAACGGGCTTCTGGACGTAGCAGTTCCGAAGGCCCCTGCGGCAAAGCCGAAGCTCATTGAAGTGAAATCCAAATAATCAAAGACGCGAATGTTCGGTTATATCCCCCGGGAGCCCGAGGCCCCCGGGGGCTTTTTTATTGAAAAAGGACGGTCGTGCTCATCGTCCTCGCACAGCATTTCGGCGCGTATCACGTCGGAGATTGCGGGGGTAAAATCGTTCTCTGCAAGCTGCGTCTTCGAGCGTTGAAGAAGCCCGTTGATATCAATGGCTACTTTTTTTCGTGCGCCCGGCAAGCTTCTGTTCGGTGCAGCGCCTCGTCGCCGTCGATTCTGTACTTCATGTCACAGGGACTCATCTGTGGTAATGATATGCTCAATAACAGAGCCGGTCAAGGCTCATACTATTTTATGATTCTTATGGAGTGAGTATCGATTCTCATGAACTTAGCATCGCAGCGGGAACGGGGCAATGCAAAATGCACAGCTGGCGGGAGTTGTGTCACTTGCCGGATTCCTTTCCGTAGGTACACATATTTTCCTGTGCGACCACACAGCCTGTGCACAGCGGTACCTTTCGGCACACGTTTTTACCGTGCCGGACGATGAGGGCGTGGTACTCGTTAAAGAGCCCTTCATCCCGGGGAAGGTTATGCATGAAAAGCTCCTGTGCCTCATCATAGGACATATTCGCCAGGGCAGTACCGATACGGTTGAATATCCTCCTCGTGTAGGCGTCTATCACGAACACAGGAATATGGTATGCGTAGAGCAGAATGGAGTCAGCTGTTTCAGGACCGATTCCCCTTATGGCGAGCAGCTCCTCCCGTGTGGGTGCCGTACACCTGCGTGCAGTGTGGTTGAAAAACCGGCACATCCGCTTGAGCCGCTCGGCCTTCTGATTGTAGTATCCGGAAGACCGTATGGTACGGGCAAGCTCCTCATCTGTTGTTGCAAGAATCCTGTCAGCTGAAAGCAATCCTCTCTTCCTCAGCTCTTCAATGGCCATGGATACGTTCTTCCAGGACGTGTTCTGCGTGAGGATAGCACCTATCGTGATCTCGAAGGGATCCTCCTCCTGCGGAAAATATGCACCCCCTAGGGGCCACCACCCCTGCGGGCCGTATGATTCGAGGAGGATGGTGTATATACTGGAAATGAGAGAATCCATAATAGAAAAAGGACGGGCACAACGAAATGCCCGCCCCCCC
>JAGLSF010000318.1 GCA_023136305.1 Spirochaetota bacterium | reverse complement strand
GTCGACGTATTGGAATAGGCAAAGGAGCCGGTATCCCACAGTATGGAAGTATAGAGACAGGCCGCGATGTCGCTGTTGAGGTAGCGGTAGGGGTCGGGAATCAGTTTATAAATAATCTCACCTATGCTGGATGCATCGGTATTGATATAGCAGTAATCCCTGAAGCACTCTGTGTTCTCGTGATGATCTATGCTTATGATCCTGGGTGCTCTCCTCACAATCTCCGATGCCATGCCTATTCGCGATTCACCGGAACAGTCGAGCAGCACAGCCAGATCAAACCTTTTTGGTAGACGACCCCTTCCTTTTTCGGTCACTGTAATTATTGAGTGAGCTCCTGGAAGCCACTGGTACATCTCCGGGGTGTGGTCGTGGTTGGCGATATACACGGTCTTACCCTCCATGCGGAGGATCATAGCAAGTGCCAGCTCGGACGCAATGCCGTCTCCATCAGGACGCACATGGGTAGTGAGAAGAATTTGCTCAACATCCATGAGCTCCTTCCAGATATGACTTAAGCTTCCTTTCTTCGCCATCTATACGACCGACCGTTCCTCTGATTGCTTCTTTAAAATCTGAAATACATGGGGGTGTTAATGCTGACACGTTGGAGAATCGTGTCAAAGGTCTGTCTCAGACCGTTCACTTTCACCGAGCTTGTACACCAAACGAACCGTCTCTTCGGTACTGTCATCGAGCTTGAACATGAGGTGAGGCATGTACCTGAGCCTCATCTCCTTACTCAGCCTTTTCTGTATATATCCGCCTGCGCTTTCCAGTCCCCTCATTGCTGCGTCCCTTTTCTTCTTCGTGCCGATAATCGATACCAGCACCTTGGCAGATCGTCCATCCTTGGAAAGGGAAACATTGAGTATGGTAATGAAGGTGTCAAGCCGGGGGTCTTTCAGGTCTTTCAGGAGGAGCGAGGACAGTTTAACCTTGATGAGCTCCTCAATTTTCCGCGATCGAACTTCAAACATATCTCTTCATCAGGCTTTGGTATCGAGCTTCTGGGCGATCTCATATATTACGTAGGCCTCAATGTTGTCGCCCTCTTTCACATCATCGAAATTATCAATTTTGATACCACATTCGAAGCCGGAAGCAACTTCCCGCTCGTCGTCCTTGAACCTGCGAAGGGAGCTGATCTTTCCTGAGTACAGCACGATCCCATCGCGTATTACCCGTATGTTTGCGGTTCGCTCAATCCGCCCGCTGTTCACATAGGATCCGGCAACATTGCCAATCTTCGGCACGCGTATGACCTGCCGAACCTCCGCGTTTCCGATGATCTCCTCCTGCAGCTCGGGCTCGAGCAGACCCTCCATGGCCGCACGAACATCCTCGATAACATCGTAAATAATGCTGTACTTCCGTATATCCACCTTTTCCTTTTTGGCGAGATCTGCGGCCATCGTATTCGGCCGCACCCTGAAACTGATAATTATGGCATTGGAGGCGGAGGCCAGTACGATATCCGGTTTGTTCACGGCGCCCACACCGGCATGAATACAGTTGAGCCTGATCTGCGAGGTGGACAGCTTGACAAGGGCATCCTCCAGTGCCTCCACCGAGCCCTGCACGTCGGCTTTTATGATGACCTTGAGCTCGAGGATCTCTCCCTCCTTGATCTGGTCGTAGAGATTCTCCAGGGTAACTTTCTTCACGTTCCTCGATGCCTCGAATCGCTTGAGCTCCTGGCGTTTCTGTCCAATCTGCTTTGCGAACTTATCGTTTTCCGTAACCTGGAAGGGGTCTCCGGCAATGGGCAGACCTGAAAAACCGGTAACCTCGATGGGATCAGCGGGAAGTGCCTTTTTTACCTGCTTGCCATGCTCCTCGAACATGGCCCGGACTTTGCCGGGATATATTCCTGCGACAAAGGGTTCCCCCATGGTGAGTGTACCCTTGTCAATGAGGAGCGTTGCAACAATGCCTCGCCCTTTATCGATCTTCGATTCAATGATGGTTCCCTGGGCACGGCGATTGGGGTTCGCCTTGAGCTCGAGCATATCAGCCTGCAGTGCAATGGCTTCGAGAAGCTTGTCGATGCCCTTTTTCTTCAGAGCGGAAACCTCCACCATGAGAGAATCTCCGCCCCACTCCTCGGGCACGATTCCATGTTCGGACAGTTCAGTTTTTACCTTTTCAGGATTGGCATCCGCGAGATCAATCTTGTTCACCGCAACGAGAATCGGGACATTCGCCTCCTTCGCGTGGTCGATCGCCTCAATGGTTTGGGGCATAACACCATCATCTGCTGCTACTACAAGAACGACGATGTCTGTCACCTTTGCACCTCGAGCGCGCATCATGGTAAATGCTTCATGGCCCGGTGTGTCCAGGAAAACGATCTCTCTGTCCTTTATACAAACCTTATAGGCACCGATATGCTGTGTAATACCGCCGGACTCAGTCTGCGCCACATCGGTGTTTCGGATTGCATCGAGAAGTTTGGTCTTACCATGGTCAACATGCCCCATGACAGTGACCACGGGAGGCCTCGGCTTGAGGTCCTCCGATTTGTCCTCCTCATCCTCGATCACCGTCTCATCATACAGTGAAATCACCTTCGTATTGCATTCGTACTCGGCAGCCACCAGTGTTGCTGTTTCTGAGTCGATCTGATCGTTGATGCGTGCCATGACGCCAAGCGAAATGAGCTTTGTGATAAGCTCAT
>JAGLSF010000317.1 GCA_023136305.1 Spirochaetota bacterium | reverse complement strand
TGGCCGACAACACCCAATTCCAGTTCATCTCTAACCTCAATATTCGTGAATCCTTATATCCTGGAATATAATCCACATCGAGCCTGCAGGGTATGAAAAGCGAGAACTTGACTCGTGAGGAAGAGGGTTTAAGTTATGTTATGTGGCGCAGACTTTCTCATACAATACTTCAGGTAACAGTGCTGTATGC
Organism: Spirochaetota bacterium; assembly: GCA_023136305.1. GTDB lineage: Bacteria > Spirochaetota > B62-G9 > B62-G9 > DRHN01 > JAGLSF01. The sequence continues at coordinate 2,499 of JAGLSF010000317.1, read as the reverse complement.
AATGGAGAAAGGAATGAACAGAATGTACAGACTTCGGACAATCAGGGAGAGGGTGAGAAAGCGATTGTACTTCATCATGACGGGTATCTTTTTCCTCTTGGCTTCCGCAACAATAGCAGGAACGGAAGAACAGACCTTTGGGTACACCTATCAGCGTGCTGATGGGAACCGTTTTGTAAGGGGAAAGGGCAATCTTCCGAATATATCCCACGTTGATGTACATCTCGATGGCCGCCCTGTGTGGCTGGTCGCAGCCTCTGACGACGATGCGGTGATCTGGGTGGCTGTGCTCGAAAACGGAGAGACCCGGGCTTTCCGCACGAGTGGGACAGCTGTTGATCCCATTGATATAGAGCCATCAAAGCTCCCAGGGGGCACACCTCCCCTGCTGATCGTGCGGCGGGGGAAGCCCCGTCTTCTTGAGCCTGCATCCCGCTCCGAAGCAGCCGACTCGCATCCCGTCATTCTGCCGCAATCCGGGAAAACTGCGGTGCTCTACAACGACGGCCGTCTCATGCTGAGAAACGGCAATCAGAAGAGGTTCTCGATTGATGCCCTCCCCGATGCCAGGCTTATCTTCGACGAAAGAGAGCGTGTCCTCCTCCTCACCGGACGAACGCAGGCCTACAGGCACGGTGTTCTTGGCGACACCATCGAGGCGCAAAGCATTACCCTCATTACGACATACCCGGATAGTTCAGCCGCTCGCATCATAGAGCTGACATCGGGCTCTGTAATCGAGAGCACCGCACCCATCTGGAGTGATTTGAATGGCGACGGAGAACGGGAAATCATACTTACCGTAAGTGACAGGCACAAGGGGTCCCGTTTCATGGTCTACAATGAGGATGGTGCTCTTATAGCCTCTGGACCTGCTGTGGGCAAGGGCTTTCGGTGGCGACATCAGATCGCCGTCGCACCTTTCGGACCGCAGGATGAAATGGAGCTTGTGGGGGTACGGACACCCCATATTGGCGGTGTGGTGGAGTTTTTCAGGCTCGAAGGGGAAGAACTGAGAAGAACGGCACACATTGCAGGTTTCAGCTCACACATCATGGGCTTACGCAATCTTGATATGGCAGCTGCCGGTGACTTCGACGGTGACGGGAGGATCGAGCTCCTTGTACCCCTTCAAACTCTCGACAGTTTGGCAGCAGTCCGTCACACAGAGAAGGGAGCGCAACGGGTATGGGAATTGCCGCTACAGGGAAAACTCAGTACCAATCTTGCCGCCGCCACATTAACTGACGGAAGTATCACCGTCGGTGTGGGGATAGAGGAGGGCACACTCCGTCTCTGGCTTCAGCAGTAGATGTGCAGATCCCAATTTAAATTCCCTGATTCTTCATTAGATGGGGAGGATCAGCTTCAGCGACAGGTAGGTGAAAAATCCAAAAAGCCCGACCCCGTTCATAATGAGGTTACATCTATATATTTCCCACTGATGCTTTTACTCTTGAATACAATACGAAGGCTTAACAGTGTATTTTCAATTACTTCAGATACCCCCTGCTCAGGGCAAGCTCCGCATTGAGAATTGAGCCAGGCGCGGCACCCCGTCTCGTGTTGTGCGAGATGAGTACGAATCGCACCCAGTTCTCGATTATCCGTACACGGCCCACGCTCACAGCCATACCCCATGCGCGTTTACAGGGCTCACCTGCATTGACATCATAGCGGTGCTGCGGACGGTCCGGCTCATGCCGATAGATGATCGGTTTATCAGGAGCCGAGGGCAGGTCTTTCACGATATCGGGTGATTCGAAGGACTCGAAGAGGCCGATGACCTGCTCCTCACTCACCTTTTTCTCAACCTCCACCTCCACAGCCTCGAAGTGCCCATCGATTGCCGGTATTCTCACACAGCTGGCATGCAGTTCAAAGGAGGCATCCTCCACTGATTTTGAGGAAGGATTGTATTGCCCGAGAATTTTCTTGGCCTCCCTCTGTATCTTTTCCTCCTCACCTCCGATGTGGGGAATAATGTTGCCCAGTATGTCTAGTGAGGGAACACCCGGATATCCCGCCCCTGAAACTGCCTGATAGGTTGCCGTTATTACCCTTTTGATACCGAGCGGAACGAGTGCATTCAGGGGAAGAACCAATCCCGTGGTACTGCAGTTTGCATTGGTGACGATGAAACCTTCTTTCCCCTCAACCATATCGATCGTCTCGGGGTTTACCTCAGGGATGAGAAGCGGCACATCGGCATCCATACGATGGCTCGCAGTATTGGAAAAAACAGCAATACCCTCATCCGCCAGGTCTCTCTCCAGTTCCACTGCCACGTCTGAGGGAAGAGCGGAAAAGGCAACCCTCGCACCACTTTTCTTAATGTCATCGACATCGATGGTAATGAGACGCATATCGCCTATCTCCTTCGGCAGCTGGGTACTCAACTTCCACCGTTTCGTATCCTCATACCTGTTACCTCCCCTGCCGGCGGATGCAGCCAGCGCACACACCTCGAACTGGGGATGATCGCTAAGTGCCTCGATG
>JAGLSF010000316.1 GCA_023136305.1 Spirochaetota bacterium | reverse complement strand
TCGAAGCTGCGCACACGAAACATCTTCCTGTACATTTCTATCTTCAATTCTTTTGATGGAATGTACGTTCTCTTCTCCTTCATGACAGCCCTCCCCTTATAAGATCATTCGATGTGTAAACTTCCTGAAGCCACCCTACACGATTATATGTTCGATATCCAGCAGTTCGCTCAGCATCACCCACTTTCGTACGTGATCACCAAGAAACAGAATCTGATGGTGGGTCCCGCCACTTGCAAGCCAGCCATCCATGCACTTGCGTATACCGGTATCCGGCCGAAAGTGGAAGTAGGGCATGGGAACCTCCTTCAGCACCTCGGTGTCAAGCACCTCACCCTTTACGATTACCAACCGGAAATGATCACCTACAATGGATGCAAGTGAGACCATGGTAGACCGACCTGGCTCGGCACTGAAAACCGGCGTCGGCGGATTCTCGAGGCCTCCTATTTCGAGCTCCCGGTCGATCAGCTTTATGGGTCTGTCATTTCTGGCAACCCTCCAGTTGCCCTCTCCCATATGACTCATGAGGGCTGAATCCTTCTCAAAATCCAATGAGTACATCTCTGTAAAGTGGGGATCGCCGACGAGCAAATGCCCGGCCCCGGTCATACTGACAGTGTTTACGTCTCCCTCTGCCGCATAGCCGTACCCCTTGGCCAGTAGATTTGACGCTCCAAGTATGGGAATCTGCTTGAAGCGGCCGTCCTCCTTGAATACATCGAAATGAGCTGAGAATCCATCGTACTCCTTCTCGATAAGCAGCTTCTCAAACCCGAGCTGAAGCCGTACGGCATATCGATGGCTCTCTTCTGATAAGTTGGGATCAATCTCGAAGTTCTTCCGGTCTTCCTGTAGCTGCTTTTCAATTTCCTTATCCGGCAAAGCTTCCATGTACCGATACACATCACCGATGCTTTCATGATTGACCTCAGGACCGATCTTCCTTAAAAAGGCCGCATCATCCCCAACGATATCACCCATGCCGGGAAGCCTTCCCATAATGGCGATTTTCATTCTCTTCAGCGCACTAGCAGCCTGGGCGGCCCGTGCCCAGTCGACCACGAAGGATCTGAATTCATCACTTTTCCAATCCTCAGTTACAACAGTAAACCTGTAACCAGTGCGAAGAATGGTGTTTGCCGTATCCTGGGCACCATGTATCCCCTGATTGGTCGTCAAATCTCCCCAGTTCCAGCCTTTAGTGACTGTTGGAACAGGTTGAATATTTGCAATGAGAAGGGGAAGCCGGTTTCTTTGAAGCGCCTTGACGAGACGCAGCCCCGGGCTGTACAGCAGGTTTACGATCATGATTCCATCGAAGCCCTTTTCGTTGAACTCTTCCACATACTTCTCAATTACTGGTCTAGTCTTTGCAGCACCTGGAAAGTGTAGTGCCACCTCATCTTTCAGCAGGTTAACCACATCTCTAGCAAACTTCTCCTGCTTTTGTGAAATTTCCGGCTGCTTCTCATCGTAGAGCCCGTGCATGATTCCCAGCAGACCCAGTTTAGGCTTTCTCTTCTCAAGCATAATTGATTTTCCTCCTTAATTGTTGTGGCAGTACATTGTGTGAGGCCGCAGTTACAATTTATAGTATCATAGAATTATGAGTGGTATTATCATTTCATAAAAGCAATGTGATGTCAAGAAGGGGGAGGTACAGGATGGCTCAAAAGGTACGGTGGGGCATTATATCAACGGCCATGATCAACGACGTGGTCATTGCAGGGATCAGAAAAGCTGCACGCAGCGAGCTCCTGGCAGTTGCAAGCAGAGACGAGACAAGGGCAAAGAGCTACGCAGAGGAACGGAATATTCCAAAGGCATACGGGTGCTACGACGAGATGCTGGCAGATCCCGATATCGATGCGGTTTATATTTCGGTTCCAAACACTCTGCACAGGGAGTGGGCGGTTAAGGCCGCTGATGCGGGAAAGAATGTGCTCTGTGAAAAACCCCTGGTCACCACCATGTCAGATTTCAGGAAAGTGGAAGATGCGGTGAAAAAAAACAGGGTGATCCTCTTCGAGGCATTCATGTATATACACCACCCTCAGACGCGCAAGGTGATCGAGCTCATACGGGGCGGCGCCCTGGGAGAGCTTCTCTATATCAACGTCTGGTTCGACTACTATCTCCCGGACGAGGAAAAGGACAACATACGGGTCAGAAAGGAGATGGACGGCGGGAGCCTCTGGGACGTGGGTGTGTACCCGAACAGCATGGCCATCACTGCGGCCGCTGCAGGCGCACCGGTCGAGGCAAAGGCGGTCACGAGACACGAGGGTACCGAAGTGGACAGCTCATCCTACGGAACACTGAAGTTCTCGAACAACGTCATTGCACATGTATGTGCGAGTATAAAGTCCCCCTTCAGAGAGGGAACGCACATTGTGGGTAAAGATGGATTTATCTCCATCGACCACCCGTGGAAACCAGGGCTCGACGGGAAAAAGACCAAGATCGTGCTTTTGACAAGGGGTGATAAACAGGAGGTATTCAAGTTTCAGGGAATAAGTCCCTATCAGTCCGAAATCGAGGCAATGGAGGCATGCCTTCTTGACGACGCCGAACCGGTTATTCCCCTTGAACAGAGCAAGAACTTTCTCAGGAGCATGCTCGCGCTGCACGAGTCAGCAAAAACGGGCAGGCCCGTGAAACCCTCGCAGCACCTGTGAAGCGGGACTGTGTAACCCAACA
>JAGLSF010000315.1 GCA_023136305.1 Spirochaetota bacterium | reverse complement strand
TACAAACTGAAGCAGGACACCATCTCCGTCCCTTTTGCCAGATCTCTCTATGAAATATACAAACTCACCGGCCCCCTGCGTCAGCTCTTTCATCTTGACAAGAAAGAAAACAAGCTGCCCTATGCATACATGGAAGCCTTTGTGCAATACTATCAATCAGAAACGGCCGGGGGAATATCAGAAAAGCTCACCGATGAGTATATCAACAAGTACGCCGTACACAACGGAGTAAAAAACACCGTTACCTACATCGATAATCTCCGCAATGAGTATTTCAACCTGTTTGACCAATCCATGGTCAACAAGATCAACGTGTATTACACGAATTTCCTCTACTTCATTCGTTTTGCCAATTTCGATTTCTTCCCCATAATTCGTGAATTCGATGAGGTCCTTGAGGAGGAAAATTTTCTCGACAAACCCAACTTTCAGCCCGTTGACGGCACCCTCCTAAAGGACGAGCTGTTCAAGCTTCACCACGCGTTGTATCGTTTCGCTGTCGGAGAGGGTATCGATCAGGGTATCGAGGTTATCTCACAGTTGAAGAACGTGGAACCCATGAGCGGAAACTCCGTTCACCGGTTGAAACATCTCATCAAGGAGTTTCAGGAAAACCAGTATGTGTCGCTCGTCATCCGGGCCATCGATATGAACCCAGCTACTATCCCAATACGAAAACCGGTCACCGTTGAAATATACAACAGCTATGCTGCCAAGAAAATGCAGGACGTTCGAAACATCATCCACACGGTCAAAGAACGGTATCGAAATGAGGCCGCCTCATCCATTGTCACGCAGCTTTTTGGTGATGGCGCAGCAGGGCGGCTGAAAAACTACAACGAGTCGAAGAACGATCAGCTTGCCGATTTAGGGCTGCCCGTCTTTGAGTATGCAACACCTCTGAACTATACCAAAGCCTTTTCTACAGACCGTTACAATGCATTCATACGAAATATCCTAAACGAACTCATCATCGCAGGCTCATTCATCAATAAAACGATTCTCAACAATCTGTCCAACGGCTACTATGCGCTCAACAACCTCATAAAAAAAATCGACGAATTCGACGATGACCTCGATATCGACAGCTCGAGCGGATCCACGCTGCACAGGCTCATTCGCAGCGTCAGCAAGGACAAGAGCTCGCGCAACATACTGGAAAAAACGATCAACAAAGTTAACAAGAAAGCGCGGCTCCTCATCACTGAAGAGGTGGTGCATGTGAAGGAGATGGCCTTCATTATAAAGAAGATCCTGGACGAGTACAAATCCAGTACGCCAACCATTGTGCACAATATTAAAAAGATCAGGAGTAATAAAAACAGGGATTTTATTCAAGACCTCGTGAACTGTTACAAGTATATCTATCTGTTTCTCAAACTCATGGGAAGCTACATCTCACTCAAGGTAACCAAAGACGAGGCCCTCAAACAGCAGGCGGAGATTACCGACCGGCTGTGAGGTATTACAATTCGAGCTTCAGGGAGGGGAAAATGGAAGCGAAAAAGAAACAGATTTTTACAGGTATCATCACCATCATAATCAGCATCATCGTCCTTATCGTAAATCTGAAACTCTTCGAAGAAGACTTTGGCAAGCTCTGGCCGACACTTTTGCTCCTCATGGGTGTTATTCTGTACATCTTCTACTTCGCAACTAAAAAACGGCGCAACAGAGTGGCCCTAAGTTTTCTGGCAACCTTTGTCTCTGTATCATCAATACCACTCTTCATACTGACCTTCACATCCTTTGAACACTTCAATTACATCTGGCCAGGATTCATACTTGCCATAGGATGCGGCCTCACAACTGTATATCTGTACGGTGGGAGACGGCGAGGGACACTCTTCCTTGCACAGATCCTGATAGCCATTCCCCTTCTCATCTGGATATTCTTCGCCATGGGTTCCAAATTCGGACTCGTCATCGGCGTTGTCCTCCTGATGATTGGCGTTGCATTCCTGGCACGGGGGCTCATTCGAGATAATAAACCTTCTGTCAGTGTCTCCGACTTGTCTGAATCTGCAGGGGAGGGGGATGGGGGACAGACTGGCGAAGTGTAGCTTACTCTCATAATCGTGAGAGATAAATCAGGATTGGAGAAGAGGAGATGTGTGGAATAGTCGGCTACATAGGAAACAGGTCCGTACTGCCTGTGCTCATGGATGGTCTCAAGAAGCTCGAGTACAGGGGATACGACTCCGCCGGCATTGCCCTCCTCGAGGGAGATCGCATTCACATTTCCAAGACGAAGGGCAAGGTTCAGGATCTTCAAAAAATGGTACAGGGACTTACATCTCAGGCGAAGATCGGTATTGCCCATACACGCTGGGCGACACACGGTGAGCCCAACAGCATCAATGCCCACCCCCATACCGATGGAAGCGGCGATATTGCACTGGTGCACAACGGTATAATCGAGAATTTCACCGCACTGAAAAAGTTACTCTCTGACAGGGGCCATCGTTTCAAGAGCGATACCGACACCGAGGTGCTGGCCCATCTCATCGAGGAACACAGAGGCGACAGCCTGCTGGAAACCCTCTCGCAGTGTCTCATGGAGGTACAGGGCACCTACGGCATAGTGGTCATTTCAAAGAGTGAACCCGACAGGATATTCGCCGCGCGGCGCGGAAGCCCCCTTGTTATCGGTAAGGGTAAGGACGAGTTCTTCATCGCTTCCGATGTTGCAGCAATACTCCGCTACACCAACGAGAT
>JAGLSF010000314.1 GCA_023136305.1 Spirochaetota bacterium | reverse complement strand
ATAGCTGATGGCACCGAGACGGAGAGTATATATGTCCGTGTCGTTTGCTGAGTCGTTGTCGTCCCTGAAGAGCATAGTGGTAAAGGTAAAGTACATGTTCGTGGCTGATGCCAGGATATCAAAATCCTGTGCAATACCAGCATTAATGGTGGTGTTTGTGTTGTTCACAGCCTCAACGTCAGCTGCGGGTGCATCATTCTTCACGATTGAAACATCAACACCCGCGTTGATGCTCATGAAGGGAGTCGGATACACATACACCACCGCAGACATTCCTGAGTTGGTATTTGTGTAGTCTTTCATGTCTTCCAGATTATCCGTATATCGTTGATAGCCCGCGTTGATAAAAAGCGCCTGGTTCAAAAGCCAGATACTGTCCCTAAGCAGGAATCCCTGGCGGTCATTGATGATCGACTGATTGGCAAGGGAGAAGTAGGCAGAGCCTACATAGCTGTACTCACCATAAAAGGTGTTCTCAGCGAAGGGTCCGAAGGTGAGTGCCATCTTGCCTGCAAGGTTCGAAACTCCGAGTGAAAGGGGAACCAAGTTTTCATTGGCAGTGATGAGCCAGTCAATCTTTGAAATATCAAATCCTAACTCATCAAAATCTGAGGATCCACCTGTAATATCTGTGTTGAGGAGGCTCCCGTTTGCATCAGCATAGATCTTCACCCTCCCGTCCACAAAGGAGAAATTGAAATCCGTTCCAATGACAACATTGTCCTTGGGTGTCGGGCTGGCCGCATCGTCGATATAGTCAATTGAATCCTTATCGTCCTTGACCTTGACGAAGCTGAGTCCCCACAAAAATGAGTCGGGCCTTCCCAATTTGAGCCTGCCGCCGAACAGCATCTGTTTAAAGGTCTCGACCTCAGTTGAGGGATCATCAGCATCGACTGCCTTTTCGGTCCGCCCCCACACGAACTCCATACCGAACCAGCCGAACTGGGGGAGGAGGTGAACACCGGTAACACGTTTGCCGTCAATAGTGTAATCGGAAAAGGTGGGCGTGGAATCCCCCAACACAAGTGAACCCCAGGGGGAGTACAGATCAAACCTGAACTCTGAGACAGGCTGCAGGTCACTGGACTCTCTGTTTGTCGCATCGATGGTCAGAGCATAGTCGAGGGAAGGCGAGAGTCTTCCGTACATATCTGCCTTCAGGTCGCCTATAGCGCTCTGGGGGGCCTCCCTGTCATATTCAGCCCCCACACCAACTGTCCCGTTCAGGCTGGCCTTACGATCCTTCTTCGGCTCCGCGAGCACGTTGAAGTAGCTGTCATGGGTTGCGACGTTACCCTCACGGTCAGATACACTGAAGCTGATGTACTGTCTACCCGCCCTTGTTGTATCGGTAATTTGATATGTCACAAGAAAGGCCGAGGAGTTGGCCTTCCGAGTGACATCCGTGTCGTTCACCTCAAGCTTCATGGAAGTTGTATCCAGATCGCCCTCCTCATCGTAGATGGATATGGCGACGACCACTTCACTTCCCATTTTTATGTCTTCGCCATTTTTGGGGCTTAGTATTTCCAGGGTTGGTACCGTACCTGCAAACAGGCTTCCGGCAACTGCGGAAAAGACTACAAAAGCCACTATATACAAGTATCGAGTGAACACGTTCTTCATGGGATCCCCCCTTACTCTGATTTGAAAGGAACCATCATGGAATGGCTTACACTTTCTTCATATTGCAACATACATGCTATCCTGCGCATACAATATACATTACAGCTGCATCATTCCTCATACTCGATGCGGAGCTCCTTCTGGAGAGCCGTTCCCTGGCTCTGCTGGTCGAAGAAGATGATGATCTCGTGCTCGCCTGGTTCGACGGGCACATCGCCATCGCCGATATCGCCGGTCTCAATCTTGCCGTCAGCGGCTCTGCCGTACTGTCCGGCACCCACGGTAACCTCTTCTTCACCGCTTCCGAATAGCACATCGTCCTCCAGAACCCAGAGCCAGGTCCCACCCGATGTTTCCTCCAGTATGAACCTGGTGCCCTTCACCGATGCAACAGAGGTAGGCGTCTTTATCTGGAAATCGGTTCCCTTCTTCCTGAAGACCTTCGCCCAGAGTTTGCCGCCCGAATCGAGAAACAGCCGCTTTTTGAGCTTCTTCTTGTCCCTCGTCGCATTGAGGGTGAGCTGCGATTTCTCACCAAGTTTTACCCTGCTGCCGTCATCCTGAAAGATGATGGCTGAGTAACTCTCCTCACCGGTCTTTACTGTATCACCGCCCATGAGGAGCATGCCAAGCGTGGCTTCAACCCCCCCACTAGGGTTGTTCTTGATAATGGTGACGGAACCACCGACTTCACCGATATATGCTATTACATCCTGTGCAAACATCAAACCTGGAAGGAAAGACAGGAGAGCTATGAAAATTGCCGAAATATAAAACCCTCTTTTCAGAGTTACCATTTCCTAACCTCCAATTCGATCTATTTATTGAAACTGTACGGATGTTGCAGTTACATCCCCACTTATTATAGCCTGCAGTATGGTCATGATCTCTTCCCGTGTAGCCGGGCTGTTGTCGATCGCGATCCTGTTGATATCATACTGCTCAATACTCCGTGCGGCCCGATTGTCGACGATCTCCTGTAGCATCTTGATAAGAAGATCCTTGATTGCCTGCTTGTCAGGGTCGGAAAGACCGATATACTCCAGACTTTGAGCGTTTTCAAAGTACTGGAAGGCCGTAAGCACACTTTCCGTGCGCTC
>JAGLSF010000313.1 GCA_023136305.1 Spirochaetota bacterium | reverse complement strand
CACAGATAATTGTGGACAGGGGATACTGGCTGTACAGGGGATGGCTCTTACCCCTCTCGTGCCTCCTCTTCTCGAGTTCAGCAATGGCACTGTAGATGAGCATTCCCTTTTCTGCGGCACTGACTCCCCGGTACTTGACACCGGCGTGGGTGCCCTTTCCCTCCACATGAATTCTCCAGAACATGGCGCCCCTGTGCGCAGGCATGATTGCACAGTCGGTGGGTTCGGTAAATATCGCTGCATCGGCGCTGTATCCTTCATACAGGGAAGCAAGTGACCCGTTTCCCGAAGATTCCTCATCCACCACAATCTCCAGGGTGACGTCTCCCTGCGGTGCCAGATCGAGATCACGGAGTATCTCGAGTGCCTTGATCATGCCGGCGACGCCGCCCTTCATGTCGCATGCTCCCCGGCCGTATATCCTGTTCCCGACGATCTCGGCTCCCCACGGATCGTGCGTCCATCTATGTATCGGCTCTGGCGTGACCACGTCGGTGTGTCCATTGAGAAGGAGAGATCTTCCCCCATTTCCCCTGTGTATTCCAACCACATTGGGCCTGTTCCTGTATCCCTTTCCCGTGTCCAGGTATTCGGGATGATCCTTCATCTTAGATATATCGGGTTCCCACACACGGGTTTCCAATCCCATCTTCTTCAGGTGCCGAGCTACAAATTCCTGAACCTTCTCTTCATTCCCCGTAACACTCGGTATTCTGATGAGGTCCCTGCAGAACTCCACAATATCATCTTTCCGCGTATCCACCGTCCTGCGTATCAGTGCTGATTCACGATGTATACTGTTTTCTGCCATTCCTCCATCCTCCTCCCGTACTCTACAGGCTTGCATTCCCTAGAGGGTTTTTGTTCAGCATTGAGGAAAAGCAATAAAGTTACTTTCAAAAATAACTCTTCTCTGCTTCGGCAAGGGTGCGCTTCAGTATGTCAACAGCTTTGTCGACATCCTCTCTGGTCATGATGATTGGCGGCGACATCACCAGGGAGTTTACCTGAAACCGGCAAATGAGCCCCAGTTCATATGCCTTCTCCCGTATCTTCACGCCTATCTCATAGGGGACTTCTCTCTCCTCGGTGGGGTGTTTGAGACCCACACTTCTCAGCAATCCCACACCAGTTACATTGGCAGCGATCTTGAATTCCAGCAGGCCCTGGAGCTGTTCTCCAAAATATTTCCCGACCTCTCTGGCATTGTCCACCAATTTCTCATCCTCTATGATTTCTATGTTTTTCAGCGCAGCGGCGCATCCAACGGGGTGGCCCTGGAAGGTCTGCCCATGAAGAAATGCCTCCCGATTGGTAGGTCCCAGAAATGCCTCGTATATCCCAGGCTTCACGATCACAGCGGAGAGGGGAAAGTAACCGCTTGCTATTGCCTTTGCCAGCAAGAGAATATCAGGATCGATATTGTAGAGTTCGCAGGCAAAGAGGGTTCCCACTTTGCCGAATCCGTTCAGTATCTCATCGGCGATCAGGAGCACGTCATACTTCCGGCAGATCTCCTGTATGGCGGGCCAGTATTCAGGGGGGGGCTCAAAAACTCCTCCAGCAGATGGTACCGGTTCAGTGATAAAGGCAGCAACTGTTTCAGGTCCTTCAAACAGGATTTGTTTTTCCAGTGCCCGGGCACAGTCAATATCACAGTCAGGGTATGTCCTGCCAAAGGGACAGTGATAGCAGTTGGCAGGTGCAATGTGTCTGAATCCGGGAACCAGAGGCTCAAAGGGTTCCCTGAATGCGGTCACTCCGTTTGCGCTCAGGGCCCCCATGGAAACACCATGGAAAGAGCTGATCCGTGCGATTATCTTGTACCTGTTGGAAAATCCTCTCCTCTTCTGATACTGACGGGCCATTTTAAGTGCAATTTCCACAACATCGGAGCCGCTGCAGCCGTACTGCACATACTGCAGGTCGCCGGGGGTTATGTCGGCCAGTTTCTTTGAAAGCTCTATTGCCGGCTCATTGGTGAAGAAATCGAAAAGGGAAACGAAATCGAGTTTTTCTCCCTGCTGCCGCATTGCATCGATGATTTCCCTGCGGCCATGGCCTACTGCAGTGGTGAACAACCCACCCATAGCATCTATGTATTCCCTGCCGTTGGCATCCTTGAGCATCATGCCCTTTGCCTCAACAATGACCTTGCTCCCCCAGCTTTTCTGCTCCTGCATCTGTGTGAAGGGATGCCAGTTATACTCCAGGTCCTGGGCCTGCAGATGTTCTTGATTTGCCATTGCATTCTCCTTCTTTAGAAATATCCCTGGTGGTTAACCTTTCACTGCCCCGAATGTGAGCCCCCGAACGATGTATTTGCCGAGGACCAGAAAAATAATCATGGGCGGCAGCATGGTAACAATGGAGGTGGCACCGATACTGTTCCAGTTTGCACCTGTAGTTGCAAAGAAATTGAGAGTTCCTACAGGAAGCGGTTTGGTGAGCCGGCCGCTCAGGACGATGGGGAAAACAGCATTGTTCCAGCTGAAAACAAAGGCAAACATTGCAGATACGATTATTCCTGGTAGAGAAATGGGAATTTGGAACGTGATGGACCATGTATAAATTATACTTCTTTAAGAAGCGGTAGACCCGATTTCTCAACTTCTTTTTTATGTTTCTCCAAGCGCTTCAAGGTCTGCAAAATCCCTTTTTCTTCCGATAGCTTTTTTATTTAATATGAATTCCCTTCGCCCGATAAAAAAAACAGGGATATCCCCTAAATTTCCTCGTATTTTT
>JAGLSF010000312.1 GCA_023136305.1 Spirochaetota bacterium | reverse complement strand
GTTCGAGGCCGGCAAAGTATGCAGCAGCCGGTGAATACGTAATCGGAGCCTCCTTTGCATTCGTAATTGCCAATCTGAAGAAGGAGGGAAAACCTGTTGAGATGGTGCTTCCGGCCGAGGGAAGTGCATACGAGCTCGAGGCCAACGCACTTATGAAGGGGGCCAAGCATCCCAATAATGCAAAGAAGTTCCTGGACTGGGCAATTTCCGATGAAGCAATGAGACTCTACGCCAATTGGAAGGTTGGCGTTACCAAACCGGGAATCCCTCCGGCGCGCCCTGACCTGCCGAAACTTGATGACATCAAACTCATTCCGATGGATTTCGAATGGCAGGCAGCGAACAGAGGTGACATACTCATCAACTGGCAGGATAAATTTCTGAGATAAGGATGATGACGTTCGGGCAGGGGACGTCTAATGTCCCGTGCCCGAATTGATTCTGTTGCATAGACGGGAGTGTATCAATGGCCAGAGATCTGGTGCTCGATCAGTTGACGAAAAAGTTCGACAGTATTACCGCTGTCAGTAATATGAGCCTGGAGGTCAGGGAGGGTGAATTCGTCTGCTTCCTCGGTCCTTCAGGCTGCGGCAAGACAACCACACTGCGCATGATCGCAGGTTTTGATACACCCACAAGCGGTTCAATTAACTATGACGGGGAAGTGATCAACGATGTCATACCACAGAAACGGAACTTTGGCATTGTGTTCCAATCCTATGCACTATTTCCTCATATGACTGTTGAGGAGAATGTCAGCTTTGGCCTGAAGATGCACAAAGTACCGAAGCGAAAAATTACGGAGCGGGTGAATGAACTGCTTGCTCTCGTGAGCCTGGGAGATCAAAAGCATAAATATCCTCCCGAACTCTCCGGTGGCCAGCAGCAGCGCGTGGCACTTGTCAGGTCTCTCGCAACCTATCCCCAGATACTGCTCCTCGATGAACCTCTCTCTGCCCTGGATGCAAAGATACGCGTAAACCTGAGAGCGGAGATTAAAAAAGTGCAAACTGAGCTCGGTATAACGATGATCTATGTGACCCACGATCAGGAAGAGGCACTTTCCATCTCCGACCGCGTTATCGTTATGAATCATGGCTATATCGAACAGGTGGACAAACCGATAGAGATTTATAAGAACCCGAATACCAGGTTCGTTGCCGACTTTGTGGGAACTTCAAACTTTTTTGAAGGTCAAATCGAAGGGAATCGAGTTACGGACATAAAAACCGGTTTACGTTTCGTTATAGCAAAGGACGTACTCGCCGCAGTAGAGCAATCCCAAAAAAAAATTTCCATATCCATACGTCCGGAGAAGATCATTTTCCACAGGCATTCAGGCCAGGTCAGAGGAGATCTGGAGAAGACAAACCTCAAGGAAGGCACTATAGAAGTTATCACGTTCCTCGGCGTCATTGTCCGCTCACTTGTAAGCGTTGCCGATCAGCACATCATTGTAGACATAACAGAGAAGGATTTCGAAAAAAACCTGTTCAGGATGGGAGACAGGGTCCAGCTGTACTTTCCTCCCGAAGATTTCCTTGCCTTTGGACTCTGAGAGGAGGGACCCGATGAGAGACAACGAGACCATTGTCATTAAACCCGTAAAGACAGTTCTCCCCGATCAAGCTGCTGCCTATATCATCGTGAGTCTCGTTGGCATCTTCTTTATCGCCTTTCTCATCCTGCCACTTGTACAGATACTGAAAACGAGTTTCTTCTTAGAAGGACAGGTGACATTTCAAAACTATGTCGAATACTTCGGGAAGGCCCGAATTAGACATTCCCTGTACAACAGCTTTTATGTAGCCAGCATTACAACCGCTGTAACAACCGTCATGGCATTCTTCGTCGCCTACGCAATTGCGAGAACAACAATCAGAGGGAAATCCTTTTACAAAGCCGTTTCCTCATTCCCACTTATGGCTCCCTCGGTTGTGCAGGCAGTGGCACTCATCTCACTTTTTGGCAGGAACGGTCTCGTCACCAACTGGCTTGGCGGTAAATGGGACATCTATGGTTCAACCGGAATTATTATTTCAGAGATATTTTACTGCTTTCCCTATGCACTGCTCATACTGATCACAACTCTATCGGCTGTCGACACACGTCTGAATGAGGCAGCAGAATCCCTCGGAGCAGGACCGCTCAAGGTGTTCTCAAAGATTACCATACCGTCTGCACGGTTCGGCATCTTTTCAGCCGCTGCCCTGTCATTTAACCTGACGATTACCGACTTCGGTAATCCAATCGTCATCGGGGGTGATTACAATGTGCTGGCAACGGAAATTTACACACAGGTCGAAGGAATGCAGCGGTTCGACCTGGGAGCAACCATCAGCGTCATACTACTCATCCCTGCAGTGATGGCATTCGTACTAAACAACTATTTTACCAAGAGAAACTACGCACTTATAAGCGGAGCAGCACGACCCTTCCTGCGTCCATCGAGCAGGTCCAAGAAGGCACTCTTTTCAACCATAACCATACTCATCACCGGTTCCATTATCATTATCTTCTGGGCAATACTATGGACATCCATTGTCGATGTATGGGGTGGTCGTGCAGGTGAATCAAAACAGATTCTCAAATGGCTCACCACCTTCAGTTCACGTCACTATAACTTCTCGCACAGAGGGCGTTCAATATCCGTTGTGTGGACCAGTTTCTGGATATCGATCATTGTTGCCTTTTTCGGTGCCTGGCTCACACTTATTGCAGGCTACATTGTGGAAAAGAGGAAGCCTGCC
>JAGLSF010000311.1 GCA_023136305.1 Spirochaetota bacterium | reverse complement strand
CAGCGAAGATGCCTTTGGGGTAGCGGTACCGTTTTTTTGTGAGATCATACCAGCTCAAACGGGGCTTGTTTTGGTGAAGTTCGATTACGATGTTCTCAGCATCTTCACTGTAAGTGTTGTTTTCCTGTTCACGTTCCCAGTTATTTGCCGTAAGAAGGGTTATTTTGTTTCTGAACAGGTTTTCAAAGTAACCGTATACCACCATGGAATGATGCATCCTGTTACTCAGATAGCCGATTATGATCGATTCACCCTGTTCGATACTCCTCTTGATAATGTCAAGTTCCCGTAAAAGGCCCTCCCTGTCCTGCGGTTCCTTCACATTGATCTTACCCGACAGAAAGTTCGCGAAAACGATATCGTTCTGCACGTAGTCCATGTTTCTGAAGAGCTCACGGTTCTTCTCACCCATCCAGTAGATGCTTCCATACGGTGAAGGGATACGCTCAGGATTGTTGATATAGTATATCTGTTCACCGGTAAACCCGTAGCAGCGTCCGATCGAGCCCTTATAGATATCGTACATGACGGAGAGCAGAAGGACCTGCTGCTCCTGTGAGAGCGGTCCGAACCGGTCCTCGGCCCATTCAACGAGCGTTTCGGAAACGAAATCGCCTGCATCCTCGAACTTTCCGTCATTGGCAAACCGAAAGTTGTCCCGTCCCCACACGAAATCGGTGTATGCAATGTTGAATTCACGCGTAAATCTGCCCTCGCCGGTGTAGAGATACACGGTTGTATGATAGAGTCCCGGCTTCCGGAAGGGTACCCCTCGAAAGACGACTTCCCCGTGTATCTCATCTATGAGGAGATCATGTGTGCCGTCGGATTCAAAGTCGAAGGACAGGAACCGAACCGTTCCCTCGGGCCCCTTGAGAACAAATTCGAGCACGGGAGGCGTGCCGCTGTGAGACTCCACATCCAGGTGGAGGCTCTCGTTCACGTCAACGGTCATGACAGGGATGGTCTGCGCCAGGGAAAGGGTGAAGGTATTGAGCATGATGAGCAGGGTACATGTACCTGGTAATAAAGTGCAGGGCCTCTTACTTTTCGGGAGAATCCTTGGCATCATCCTCTGTATTTCCTTCTACATTATGAAACTCGATGACGGGACTCTTCCGTTTACACCTCAACAGACAACAGCTAATCGAGTGATTTTATGAGATGTATGACCCGCTCTCTATTCTCCTCAAAGGAATGGAGCCGCTCCTTCTCACGCTGCACAATATCAGCTGGAGCTCTGTCGACGAAGCTTCCATTCTCGAGCTTCGATTTTGAACGCCCAATCTCTGCCTCGAGCCGCTTCTCTTCCTTCGCCAGCCGCTCCCGCTCCCGTTCGAAATCAATCAGCCCTTTGAGTGGCAGATAGACCTCATAGCCGGTACCGACTGCGGCGGCACTGCCCGAGGGTTTCACTGCATCACGCATGCACTCCACTGAATCGAGTCCGGCGAGAAAGAGAATGATGTGGTTGTGCTCATGCACAATGTCTCCAATGCCGTCATGCAGCTCCTTGACGAGCACCTTGGCCTTGATCTCGGGCGGCACATGCATCTCACCGCGAATGTTACGTATATTGTACACGATCTCCTTTAAAAGGTTCACAGTACGCACACTTGCCCCATATCCAGGTAAATATCCCTTCGGATACTCGGCGAGCATGATACTTTCAGTACTTCTCCTCACCGGCAGCCTCTGCCAGATCTCCTCAGTGATGAAGGGCATGAGCGGATGAAGAAGCCTGAGACATGCCTCGAGTATTCCGATCAGCATTCTGGCCGCCTGGGATTTACGCTCCTCATCATCTCCGTAGAGTTTTACCTTGGACATCTCGATGTACCAGTCGCAGAACTCATGCCAGAAGAACTCATAGATGAGAGACGACGCCTCCATGAGATCATACTCTTCGAGGCAGCGGTTCATCTTCTGCACCGTTTCCCCGAACAGAGTAAGGATCCACCTGTCGACCGTATCGAGCTGGTCCGGGTCAATGTCCTGCAGGCTGCCGATCTGGGAAAGGGGTATTCCCTCAATGTTCATAAGTATATAGCGTGAAGCGTTCCATATCTTGTTTGCAAAGCGCGCACCTGTGTTGAACTTATCCATGGACAGCAGAAGGTTCTGTCCCAGGGGCGTTATGTTCACAACCGTGTAGCGCATGGCATCGGCACCGAATCTTTCGACCACTTCAAGCGGGTCGATGCCGTTTCCCAGGGACTTGCTCATCTTGCGTCCCTTGTCGTCCATGACAACCCCGTGTATATAGACATCTCTGAAGGGGATGTCATTCTTGAACTTGAGGCCGCTCATGATCATCCGTGCAACCCAGAAAAAGAGAATGCCCGGATCGGTAACGAGCAGGCTGGTTGGATAATAGTAATCCTGGTCCTCGTTCTCCTCCGGCCACCCAAGGGTCGAGAAGGGCCAGAGCTGTGATGAAAACCAGGTGTCGAGCACATCCTCATCCTGTTTCAATTCTACACCCCCGCATTTCGGGCAGCTTTCTGGTTCATCCACGGATGCGAACGCCTCATCGCAGTCCTGGCAGTAGTACACCGGTATGCGATGTCCCCACCAGATCTGCCTGGATATGCACCAGTCCCTGATCTGCGTCATCCAGTTCATGTACACCTTTTCCCAACGCTTCGGATGGAAGAGGATTTCTCCCTTTTCAACCGCCTCGATAGCCGACCTGGCGAGTGGTTTCATGTGAACGAACCACTGTTCCGAGAGATAGGGCTCGATAACGC
>JAGLSF010000310.1 GCA_023136305.1 Spirochaetota bacterium | reverse complement strand
AAGCTCACATCCTCGATTTGATCGGCGATGGAGTAATTTTTCACCTCCATGACGAGCTCACGCTCCTCCTTCTGTCTGATCTCACCGGCAAAGTAATCCTTTACCACCTTGCCGACCATCATCTCGATAATTTCACCCTCATCGGTCTCCGAACTGATCCTCGTACCGATTTTCATCCCGTCCCTGAGCACGGTAATCCTGTCCGCAAGCTCGAAGGCTTCCTCTAGACGGTGAGAGATGTAGATAATCGATACCCCAGCCTCGCGCATTCCGTTGATGATCTCGAAGAGCTTCTTCACCTCACGCTCGGTGAGCGTTGCGGTGGGCTCGTCCATGATAATGAGCTTTGACTCAAAGGAGAGCGCTTTGGCTATTTCCACCATCTGACGTTCAGCCACGGGCAGGTCACTGACATAGTTTTTCGGGTCAATCTGAACCTCGAGTCTGTCCAGCACTTCCTGAGCATCGGCGTTCAGCTTCTTCCAGTTGACAAACCTCCCGGCGATCCTCTTGGGTTCCCGTCCGATGAAGATGTTCTCAGCGACTGAGAGGTCGGGAATGAGGTTGAACTCCTGATAGATGACCGATATACCGCGCATCTGCGACTGATGTGTGGAGGTAAAGAGAACCTTTTCTCCGTCAAAGAGTATGGTTCCCTTTTCGAGCTCATACACACCTCCCAGTATCTTGATGAGTGTGCTCTTGCCGGCTCCATTCTCCCCCACCAGGGCGTGCACTTCTCCGTACCGCACGTCGAAATCCACACCATCCACAGCCACCACACCAGGGAATGTCTTGGTAACCTGCTGCATTGTAAGCAGTGTGCCGTTATCTGCCATGTTTCCTATTCCTCAATCCCCCCATTCAGCATCCTAGATGTCGGTGCAGCATATAGTATCACATCCAGCCAATCAGTCAAGAACTATGGTGACAGCTCACTTAATTCTTTGACAATTAAGTAAGCTGTCACCATAATTCCAGGTATGTGTCCCCATAACTTTTACATCGATGATCTGGTGCTGGACAAGATGCGGCATGGATCCGATTATGCCTGTGAAATCTATGAGGCACAGCGTATCGAAGTGGTTCTCGGAAGATCGTCGAAGATCGATGAGGACGTTATGGTGGAAGCCTGTGCCGATGAGGGTATACCCATCTCTCGCCGCAGGGGCGGAGGCGGGACAGTGGTCCTGTCACCCGGTACGGTCATACTCTCGATAGTGGGAAGGAGCAACCTTCAGTATCATCTGCGCGAGCATATGAACGCGGTCAACCTTGTCATCATCGCTGCCCTCGAGCACCTCGGTGTGGATTCTCCGGTCATCAAGGGCATCTCCGACATTGCTCTCGGAACGAAAAAGATACTCGGCTCCTCCCTGTACCGGTGTAAGGACCTGATCCTCTATCAGGGATCGCTGCTCGTCAACCCAGACCTGACGCTGATAAACCGCTATTTGAAACAGCCTCGAAAACAGCCGGAGTACCGGGGGGAAAGACCACATGAGGGTTTCGTTACCTCTCTCCACAATGAGGGGTATGACATGCCCCTTGATGAGATCGTCGATGCATTGCGAGGGGCATTCGATAACAGCTCGCCCTGGCCCCCTCCCGTGGGGCCACTGCCGGCATAAGGCACCCCCTCTCACCGTGGATGGTGCCAATTGTCCGTTGCCTTTTTCGATAATGTGCTATAGACTACTTCCATGTCACAAGAGGAACCCTGGCAGAAAATCGTTCAGTTCATGGCTATTCTCATCATTGTGATAGCCATGGTCTTCGTATTGAAAACACTAAAGGATATCTTTATCCCCATCATACTCGCCGTATTCATCTCCTATCTCTTCGCACCGATCAGTGAGAGGCTTGCAAAGATCAGGATCCCGCGGGTGGTTTCCCTCTTCATCATTCTGGGCATCTTCGGTGTTGCTGGGCGTTACTGGGTGCAGATCCTCATCAACAATACGAGAGCATTCATCGAATTCTACCCCACCCTGGAGAGCCAGGCGTTGAGCACCCTCACACGCTGGATGCAGCAGTACCTCCATATCGAGGCAGTGGAAGTGCAGAGTATCATGCAGAGTGCCCGTGTGCAGGAGCTTCTCTCCTCTTCGGCGAGGATTTCCCTTTCCTTCGTAGGCAAATTTGCCCTTACCCTGCTCATCCTCCTGTTTATTTACCTGTCCTATGGGAATTATCCGAGGCTCATCAAGCAGGCTTTTGGGAAGGATTCACGGAGGCTCGGCGACATCTTCGAACTGATCCGGAACATCAACCGGCAGATCACCCACTACTTCCTGGTCAAGACTCTCATCAGTCTGGGCACGGGAGTGCTCACCGGAGTTGCCTGCGCCATACTGGGTATCAAGTTCGCCGCACTGTGGGGATTCCTTGCATTCCTGCTCAACTACATTCCCTACATCGGGTCACTCGTGGCCATCATACTGCCAATCATACTTTCAGTGCTTCAGTTTCCCCACTCATACAAACCCTTCGTTACCGGTGGTGTTCTATTCGGCATTCAGCTCTTCATGGGGAATTACCTCGACCCCGAAATGATGGGAAACCGGTTCAATCTCTCTCCGATCGTGATCATATTCTCACTCTTCTTCTGGGGCTACGTATGGGGGATTGTCGGGGCGTTCCTTGCAGTACCCATTACAGCCATAATCAAGATATTCATGCAGAACATCGAACCGCTTCGACCGATCGCCGTTCTCATGAGCAAAAAGGCTGACGGCCAGGATGGCCGGAATGCCGATGGAG
>JAGLSF010000031.1 GCA_023136305.1 Spirochaetota bacterium | reverse complement strand
TGAGCTGTCACCTTTTTTCCCGCTTGTAAATCAATCGCATCGTTAATACATTAGGTCCTATGATTGAACTGAACTTCGACAAACTTGGCGGGGTCATCCCGGTCATTGCCCAGGATTATCAAACCGGCGAGGTACTGATGGGGGCCTTTATGAATCGTGAAGCCTGGGAGCATACCCTGAGCACCGGTTATGTACACTACTGGAGCAGGTCGCGCGGGAAGCTCTGGAAAAAGGGTGAAACATCGGGCAACCTTCAGGAGGTGCACGAGATCCGTGTGGACTGTGACAGCGACTGCCTGCTTGTCAGGGTACGCCAGATCGGTGAGGCGGCGTGTCACACAGGCTTTCGGAGCTGCTTCTACCGGGTTGTGCAGGGGGATGATCTGCTGATAGACGGCGAGCGGATCTTTGATCCGGAGAAAGTGTACGGAGACAAGGAATGAGCACTTCAATATTGAAAATCGGAATCCCCAAGGGAAGTCTGGAAAAGGCAACCATCGACCTCTTCTCAAAGGCAGGCTGGAAGATAAACGCATCGGCACGCAACTATTTCCCGTCCATCGACGATGTCGAGATAACCAGTTCCCTGGTACGTGCGCAGGAAATGGCCCATTATGTTGAAAATGGTGTACTGGACATCGGGCTCACGGGGCTTGACTGGATCCTCGAGAACAATGCCGATGTGGAAATCGTCTCCGATCTCATTTACTCAAAGACCAGTGTTCGGAAGGCCCGGTGGGTTCTCGCGGTTCCCGGTAATTCCCCGTTCAAGAAACTGGAAGATTTGAAGGGGAAGACCATATCCACCGAACTCGTGAACTTCACCCGCCGTTATTTTGAGGAGCGGGGCGTTGACGTGGAGGTTGAGTTCTCATGGGGTGCGACTGAGGCAAAGGTTGCTGAAGGGCTCGTTGATGCCATCGTCGAGGTGACGGAATCCGGTACCACGATCAGGGCCCACGGACTCAAGATCATCCATACCCTGCTCGAGACCAACACCAAGCTCATCGCGAACCGGGCAAGCATGACCGATTCCCTGAAACGGAAGAAGATACGTCAAATTGCCCTGCTGCTTCAGGGTGCGCTCAACGCTGAGAGTATGGTTGGCTTGAAGATGAATGTGCCAGGCGAATGCCTCGATGCGGTGGTGCAGATCCTGCCGGCTCTGACGGCACCGACCATTGCACGGCTGCACAACACGGAGTGGCTGTCTGTTGAAACGATCATCCGTGAGGACGTGGTGCGTGAGCTCATTCCACAGCTCATCGCGGTAGGAGCTGACGGCATCATCGAGTACCCGCTCAACAAGGTGGTGAACAAGGAAGACTCAATAGAGGATTAGAAGAAGGGCACCTTGAATATGAACCAGTGGAGTAGCCCGAATAACATGGATGCGAAACCGATCGGGTGCTGATATCGCTGCAAAACCGACTTCGTCCGTGTCCAGAAACTTTCCAGCTTTTTTGCGCCTGCCCGGGAAGCAGCATCTTCCTTTTTTGCCCCTTGCAGAGATTCAAGAAAATCAACCGAGATCAATATACCCACCAGTATTGCAAGTACTGCAGGTAGAAGATCCCCGATTATGATGATGAACTGTTTGTCGCCACCGTGATAGGGTGCGAAGAACTTGATCGCCCCGATGATGAGAACCGCCAGTCCAATAATGATCTTGTAGGGTTTGATCTTCTCATCGAAGCGCTCAAGGCCCTGGTATTTCTCCATGAAGAGCGGTAGGATGATGAGAAAGCCGCCGGTAAGGCAGGCAAGGCCGAGAAAGAAAACCATGCAATCCTCCTTTCAATAGGGTAGGGCGAACTTCGAGTTTTAAATATACTGTATGGAATAGAAAAACATACTTTTTAAATGAGTTTTTCCCATGAATTTAGTCGAAGTTCGCCAACACTATGCACATTTGAACTAAATTTATGTTTCTTTTTGTTGACGGGTTGAAAACTTGACATTCACCCTAAAAATCTCAACAGGGGACTGTCAGTCCATCCTCATTATCACTCTGCGTGTTCTTGGTCCATCGAATTCGCAGAAATATACAGACTGCCACGTTCCCAGTACGGGTCTGCCGCCTGATGCCAGAATACGCTCGCTGTTGCCGCACAGCGAGGCCTTCAGATGGGCATCGGAGTTACCCTCCATATGCCGGTATTTGTCCCTTTTGGGGATGAGGTCGCCCAGTTTGTACAAAATATCCCGCACCACCATCGGGTCGGCGTTCTCATTGATGGTGACGGCCGCGGTTGTGTGAGGCACGAATACCGTGAGCACTCCTTCCTCTTTACCGGAACGACTTATGACGTCCCGGATCTGAGAATCGATATTGATGAACTCCTCGCGGTTTCTGGAGCGTATCGATACTTCCTGCATCATACCTATGACCCCCTCCTGGTCAGCACGGCCATGGAGTTCATCATATCCACGGCATGCTTGAGCTGTATGTCATAGTCGAGGTCGATGAGAGAAGGGATATCGTTCCTCTCGAGCTCGTTTCTGATGAGTCGCCGAAGGATAACGGGCCTGATTTCCATGCTCTCGCGCTCGATCTCCTTCATGAGCCCCTTGAATGCCCGATCGTCGAAGGAGTCTTTGAACTCCGGATGCTCCAGAACGAACTTTTCGATGATCTCCTCGTCCTCTAACTTCTCAATCACTTCGAGTTCCTCGGTAGTAAGCTCGATGTCTTTCACGATCTCGTCGGGTTCAATACCCACCTTGTGAATAGACACTCCGGACGGCGTATAGTAGAGGGCCGTCGTAATACGGATCCCGGAACCGTCGGGAAGCTCACGCACCGTTTGTACCGAGCCCTTGCCGAAAGTCTGCTCTCCAACGATCATTCCCCGGTCGTTGTCCCGCACAGCACCTGCGAAGATCTCTGAGGCTGAAGCACTTCCCTCGTTCACGAGAACGATGAGTGGGGTGTCTGGAACCAGCACGCTTTTCTTTGCATGAAAGGTCTGATTCTGTGCCCTGTCGCGCCCCTTGGTCGACACGATGGTGCCCTTTGTGAGAAACATGTCACTGATATCGATGACTGAGGAGAGAAGTCCTCCCGGGTTGTTTCGCAGGTCGATGATCATGGCGTCCATGCCCTGCTCATTGAGCTCGTCGATATGTTCTGCAAGTGCTTCAGCCGTCGGCTCGCTGAACTGGGAGATACGAATGTAGCCGATGTGCTCATCCACTATCTTCGATTTGACCGTCTCGAGCTTGATGATACCACGCACAATGGTCACGTCGAAGGGATCAGATTCCGATTCCCGAAGTATGGTGATGGTAACGCTCGTGCCCACCTTGCCGCGCAGGAGGCGAACTGCATCCATGGTGGAAAAACCCTCAGTGGTTTCGCCGTTGATAGCGATGATCTTGTCACCTGACCGTATGCCTTTGCGCGCAGCCGGGGTGTCGTCAATGGGAGATATGACGGTGATCCACTCGTCACGCTTTCCAATGACAATGCCTAAGCCCCCGAACTCCCCCCTGGTGTCAGTCTGCAGCTCGTTGAATATCTCCTTCGTGAGATAGGAGGTGTGCGGGTCGTCCAGGGTTTCGATCATTCCGTCAATGGCGCCCGGGACGAGGTTCTCGGGTGTAACCTTCTCCTCGTCGTAGTACTCCGTTCTGAGGAGGTTGAATATCTCGTTGAAGAGCCGAAGCTGCTCATATGCCTTGTTGGAGTCGCCTGCAAGAATCCAGTTGTTGAGGCCGGATGCAGTGGTAATGATGAGGAGTATGCAGACAATACCAATCCACAGTAATCTTTCTCTCTTTTTCATGTTTGAATCCTGACTAATCTGTTTGCTTTATTGTAAATATTATTGAAGAGACTATTTTTGTCAAACATTAAGACAGATTGTTTAATTCAATCTTCCCTTTCCTGAAAAATGGTTTACAATTAAGAAGCTCAACCTAATTATAGCACGAATACCCTGTAAACAGGAACCCTGATGCTGTTTTTTTATTTCAGGGGTATGCTGCAGTGCGACTGAGAAAAGGAGCTCACAATGGCACATGAGATCGACTATCACCTCGTTGGCGATGATATGCAGGCGGTGATCATCACGCTCGACCCGAAGGAGGCCGTGCAGGCTGAAGCCGGAGCGATGATGTTCATGGAGGACGGTGTGGAGATGAACACCGAAACGGGCGGGAGGCTCATGAAGGGAGTGAAGCGCATTCTCGCCGGCGAGTCATTTTTCATCACCACTTTCATGAACAAGGCCGGAGACAGGAAAAAGGTGTCTTTTGCGGCACCCTATCCGGGTAAGATCCTCCCACTCAATCTGAGGGAAACGGGGACCATGCTCTGTCAGCGGGATGCCTATCTCTGCTCTGCATACGGCATTGAAATTTCGGTGGCATTTACGAAGAGGCTCGGCGCTGGGTTTTTCGGCGGAGAGGGTTTCATACTGCAGAAATTGAGCGGTGACGGATTTGCCTTTGTGCACGCGGGCGGAACTCTTGTAAAGAGAAAGCTTTCAACGGGCGAAACCCTTCGCGTTGACACGGGCTGCCTTGCCGTCTTTGAAGAGAGTGTTGACTACAGCATCGAGTTTGTAGGCGGCCTGAAGACGGCATTCTTTGGCGGGGAGGGGCTCTTTTTCACCACCCTCACCGGTCCTGGCACGGTGTACCTGCAGACCCTGCCTTTTTCGAGGATGGCCGACCGGGTAATGACAGCCGCCATGCGAAACCGCGGCGAGACGCGCGGCGGGAGTATACTGGGAGGCCTGAGCGGTCTCACGGGCGGTGATTTCAAATTCTGATGCCTCCGGGTGTTTGAAAGCCTTTTGCACACTATCGGTCTTTACATTTCTTTTTTCAGCCTAGTATAATAGGGCACATGATTTCAGTGCATGAAGGATGAAGCGCAGCGGACTCTTATTCCTTCAATCCGTACGATGAAAAAGGAGGCACGGGAGCATGCTCGATGAGAAAACTGCTGAAAAGTCGAAGAAGGTTCTTGGAGAACTGGATAAAAAGGTAACGCTCGTCACCTTCACGCAGGAGATGGAGTGTACCTACTGTGCACAGAATGTCGAGCTTGCGGAGGATACTGCAGGACTTTCAGACAAAATTAGCCATGAGGTCCATGCCTTCGAGAACAGTGAAGAGCTCAACAGAAGGTACGGAGTCGACAAGATACCGGCGCTGGTTGTGACTGCCGATGGTGAGGATTTAGGGATTCGATTTTTCGGCATACCAAGCGGGTATGAATTCGTGTCACTACTCGATGCCATTCGCACCGTTTCAACGGGTAAGCATGAGCTCTCGGACGATACTGTCTCGAAGATCGAAAAGCTCGACAGGCCTGTATACATACAGGTGTTCGTGACGCCGACCTGCCCCTACTGTCCAAAATCGGTCATACTTGCCCACCGCCTTGCCTATGTGTCAAAGCAGATTACCAGCGATATGGTCGAGGCGATCGAGTTTCCCCACCTTGCCCAGAAGTTCAGTGTGGCGGGAGTCCCGCGTAGTGTGATCAATGAAAAGAATTTTATCGAAGGGGCGGTGCCCGAGAAGGCCTATGTGCAGAAGATACTCGACGCGGTGAACTAGGTACCCCTATCATCAGCTTTCGGTTGCTCGTCCATACAGTGAGTTAATTTTCTGGGGAGGGGAAATGCATGGTGCGATACAGCAGGATTGAAATCAGCATAAAACCCGATCGCGAAGACCCCTCCGGTCATCACACTGCGTGGGAGATTGAATCCACACTGGGATACAGGGTGCAGGGTGTGCGGACCGTGACCGTGTATACGGTGTACTCCGATCTTTCCGATGAGCAGATTGGCACATTCGCCTCCGAAGTGTTGTGCGATCCTGTCCTTTCCATGTATTCAGTTGACTCTCCGGTTGGATTGAAGCTTCCCCCCTTCAGCTGGGCCGCCGAGGTTTCCTTCAAGCTCGGGGTTACCGACAACGTGGGACATACCGCCACCGAGGTGCTCTCCATGATGACGGGGGAGGAAAACGGGAGCCGGGTTTACAAGTCCACACAGTACCTCATCGACGCTGCCCTGGAGCGGGAGCAGGTAGAAAGGATCGGGGAAGAGATCCTCTACAACAGCCTCATCGAGGAGATAGATATACTGGGCTTCGATGAGTACAGGGCGCATGGCGGGTTCCCGGTCAGGGAGAGGCACTATATCGAGGACTACAGCCCGCAAACCGAGGAGATCGACCTCCGCGTTCCCGACGAGACGCTCAAGTCGATTTCCGATGAGCGCACCCTCGCCCTGACCCTTGATGAGATGAAATACTTTCGTTCCTACTACGAGCGTGATGATGTTATTGAGGCACGGATAAGGGTGGGCCTTGGCGCCTTGCCTACCGATGTGGAGCTGGAGGCCTTTGCCCAGACCCAGTCCGAGCACTGCAAGCACAAGATATTCAACGCCACCATCGCCTACCGCGAGGGCGGGAAGAGGGAGACCGTTCGCTCTCTGTTCAAGACCTATATTCGTGGTGCAACAGAAAAAATCGCTGAGCGCAAGAATTTCCTCGTTTCCGTGTTCGAGGACAATGCGGGTGTGATTGAATTCAATGACCGGTATAATCTCGCCTTCAAGGTCGAGACCCACAACTCACCGTCGGCCCTCGATCCCTACGGCGGTTCGATCACCGGCATCGTGGGATGCGACCGTGACCCCGCCGGCACAGGCCTGGGCTCGCGCCTCATCGCCCACACCGACGTGCTCTGCTTCGGTGACCCCACCATGGAGGGCGAGCTTCCCCCGCGCATGATGCACCCGAAGCGCGTCATGGAGGGGGTGGTCAAGGGCATTGAGGACGGCGGGAACAAGTGCGGCATCCCGACGATAAACGGCGCTGTTATCTTTAACGACTCCTATCGCGGCAAGCCCCTCGTGTTCTGCGGCTCGGTGGGCATCATGCCCCGCTCAATCAGGGGAGCGCCTTCCCATGTAAAGGAGGCGCGTCCGGGTGACATCATCGTCATGACCGGCGGCCGCATCGGCAAGGACGGCATTCACGGCGCCACCTTCTCGAGCGAGGAGATCTCGGAGAGCTCCCCGGTACAGGCGGTGCAGATCGGTGATCCCATCACGCAGAAGAAGATGCTCGACATGATCGTCGAGGCGCGGGACCGCCTGCTCTACCGGGCGATCACGGACAACGGGGCGGGAGGGCTCTCGTCGTCGGTGGGCGAGATGGCCCAGCTTGCCGGCGGTGCCTATCTGGAGCTCGAGAAGGCGCCGCTCAAGTACCCTGGCCTCGATCCCTGGGAGATTCTGCTGTCCGAGGCGCAGGAACGCATGACCCTCGCCGTGCCTCCCGACAATCTTGACGACTTCCTGGAGCTTGCCCGAAGGCGTGATGTGCTTGCCCTTCCCATGGGGAAGTTTACCGATACCGGGTACTTTCACGTGACCTGTGAGGGTAGGACTGTCTGTTATCTCGAATTGTCCTTTCTCCATAGCAGCATACCCATGACGCTGGATGCCCGGTGGGACCCTCCAAAACTTGCGGAGAATGCCCCTTCAACCGGCAAACCCCTGGAGCATGTATTCATGGAGATGATTTCCGATCTGAACACCTGCAGCAGGGAGCCCATCATCAGGCGCTACGATCACGAGGTGGGTGGGAATGCGGTGCTCAAGCCTCTCATCGGCGCTGACGAGGCTGGTCCCTCGGACGGCGGTGTCATTGCGCCTGTGGCAGGCAGCTACCGAGGTTTCGCGCTTGCCGCGGGCATCAATCCCTTCTATTCAGAAATCGACACCTATCACATGGCGGCGAACGTGGTTGACGAGGCCATACGAAACGCTGTCAGTGTGGGAGCTGACCCGGACCGCATCGCCCTGCTAGACAACTTCTGCTGGCCCGATCCGGTGTATGACCATGCGAAGACCCCGGACGGGAGACACAAGCTGGCACAGCTGGTGCGGGCGGTACGAGGGTGCCACGATACGGCGGTGGCCTACGGAACGCCCTTCATATCGGGCAAGGACAGCATGAAGAACGACTACAAGATCGGCGAGCACAAGGTAAGCGTGCTCCCCACCATACTCGTCTCCGCGATCGGTATTGTACCCGATATACGCATGTGCGTTACCTCCGATTTCAAGTGTCCGGGCGACAGCCTGTACCTGCTTGGACTGACCCGAAGGGAGCTTGGACAGTCGCTCTTCTACCGCATGTACGGCGGCACATCGGGGAGCGTTCCGAAGGTGCATAGGGATGCCAATTTAAAGCTGTACAGGGTGTATCACGAGCTCGTCAGGCAGGGGCTCCTGGCGAGCGGACATGACCTCTCCGAGGGGGGGCTTGCCGTCGCACTCATGGAATCCTGCATCGGCGGCGGCCTCGGGGCGGCTGCTGACCTGTCGACGCTTTTGGGGGAGAGCGGACTGTCTGTGGAGGAGGCCCTCTTTTCCGAATCGGCCGGGAGGTTTGTGGTGAGCCTTGATCCGAAGAATGAGAAGCGATTTTTTTCCATTGTCGGCGAGCTGCCTGTTGTGAAGGTCGGCACTGTTACAGGGGATTCTACTCTCGAGGTCAGGGAAGGAGAGAAAAGCCTGGCCTCGCTTGCAGTAGAGGAGATCACCCGCTGTTTCCGGGAGTCCCTCTACCGGCTGCTGGGGATGGAGAAGGGGTAGCAGAAGACAACCATGGCAAAACCAAGGGCACTCATACTGACCGGTTACGGCATCAACTGCGATTACGAGACCACCCATGCCTGCGACACCGTCGGCTTCAAGGCTTACCGCCTTCACCTGAACGACGTGTTGGTAAAGCCTGAGGGGCTCTTCGACTACAGGCTCGTGGTATTTCCCGGCGGCTTCTCCTACGGCGATGATCTGGGGTCCGGAGTGGCCTACTCATCAAAGATCCGCTTCTCCCGGTCTGAGAACGGCGGGCGGCTCTACGAGACCTTCATGGAGTATGTGGAGCGAGACGGCCTCGTGCTTGGGATTTGCAACGGGTTTCAGATTCTCGTGAGGCTCGGCATCTTGCCGGCCATTGAAAACAGCTACGGTGAGCAGCAGGTGACCCTTGCCCCCAACCGCGAGGGATACTTCATCAACCGGTGGGTTGAGCTCGTCACCCAGCAGGACAACCCCTCCATATTCACCCGTGGTCTTGGGAGGATCAGGCTTCCTGTACGCCACGGCGAGGGACGGCTCCTCGTTCCCGATGAGGAGCTGCTCCAGGGCCTCGAGCAGAACCGGCATGTCTGCATCAGGTACTGTGATCGTGAAGGAAAACCGACACAGTCCTTTCCGCAGAACCCGAACGGCTCTCAGAACGCAATCGCCGGGATCTGCGATCCCACGGGCAGGGTGTTCGGCCTCATGCCGCACCCGGAAGCGGCAATGACCCTGTACCACTTTCCCGACTGGACGGGGATGAGAGAACGGGCGAACCGGTGCGGTGAGGAGCTCCCCACCAAGGGTGACGGGCATGCCATCTTCCGAAACGCCTTTGAGTATGCAAGCTAAATCATTAGGGCGAACTTCGTTCGCCAGCACTATGATCATTTGAGAAAAATATATGATTCTCTTTGTTGAAGGGTTGGAAACTCGACTATTCACCCCAATTATGATGGACAAGAATTTTGCAGTACGCTGTTAGGAACATTCCTTGATAGAGCTCTATCTCATACTCGTCGGGCTTGCCATATCGAGTTTTCTCGTAAGCCTCTCATACCGTGTACCGCTGAAGATCTCCATGCTGACGCCGCCCTCCTTCTGCCCTTCCTGCATGCGGAGGCTCAGGGCTTTTGAGCTCGTCCCTGTGGTGAGCTACCTCGCCCTCAGGGGACGCTGCCGAACCTGCGGGTACAGCATTCCGGTACGGTTCTTCATCGTCGAGATCGTGACACCCATACTCTACCTCGCCCTGTACCGGGTTGTCGGCATTAACCCGCCCTTTTTCATATACGCCTATCTCATCTCCCTGCTCCTCTATCTCGCACTGGTCGACATCGATACAGGCTCGGTTTCGGTAGGCGATATTGCGGCTGTCTATGCGGGGGGGCTTGCCTCGCTCATTCTCTCATTAAGAGGGCTCACCGCCCACGGAGTGGTTGAATCACTGTACGGTTTCGGGCTCTGCCTGGGGCTTCTCTCCCTGAGCGTGCTCATACTCTATCTGATGAAGAGAAGGAGAACGCTCGGCGTCGGCGATCTATGCATACTGCCCGGTACGGCGCTTTACTTCGGGCTCTACAGCATCATTCGCATCCTCATGTTTTCGTCCATCCTCGGGCTCATAACCGGCGTTCTGCTCATTTCCCTGAAAAGAGTGGACAGGGAGTTCAAATTCCCCCTGATGCCCTTTGTAGCCCTGGGTGTTTGTATTGAAATTTTAGCATTTTATAGTAAGATTTAGGTGTGGGAATGTCGTGATCAGATGTTTGTCCTCGTTTTATAATAGGGGCATACCGATAAGAAGAACATGAAGAGACTTTTCTACCTCTTATACGTTGGTGTCGGCGTTCTGATTCTCTTTCAGGCGTCAAAGCTCATCGGAACCGCAGTTGAACGACGGTTTCTCCGTGAACTCCAGCCGTCCAGAGTCGAGCGGGCCGAGGAGCAGCCCCGCTGGCCTGAGCCGATAATCGATTACGACATCTCCATGTTCAGCTCACCACTCTTCTTCCTTGGGCAACCGAGCGTAGGGCCTCTGGAAGAGGGAGAGGTCGCAGAGGAGGGATTTGATTCACCCCTCCTGAAGATGTACGAGCTCAATGGCGTCATCATCCTCCCGGGAAATAAATCGATGGCCCTCATCCGGCGCACCCGTGAGCGTAGGAGCCAGATGTACAAAAAGGGCGAAATGATAGACAGCTACGAATTGGTGAAGATCGAACGGCAGCGGGTCTTTTTGAGCGATGGGCTCTCAACCTCTGTGCTCCCCATGTACTACAAGCACACGGTCAGAACGGCCCGTACCGTGAGGACAGCGGCGCCCAAGCAGGAGACCTCCTCCACCTACGCAAATGCGAAGCAGTTCAAGAAGGTGATGAGCCGAAGCGACGTGGAGAACAGGGTGTTCAGCAAGGTCAATGAGATACTGACGCAGATAGCGATCAGCCCCTACATGGTGAATGGGCAGATGCAGGGGCTGCGTCTCATCCGTGTCCCCAACGAGAGTATCGTTTTCGAGCTAGGGGG
The DNA here is from genome assembly GCA_023136305.1 of Spirochaetota bacterium. Classification (GTDB taxonomy): domain Bacteria; phylum Spirochaetota; class B62-G9; order B62-G9; family DRHN01; genus JAGLSF01. The sequence goes on along the minus strand of JAGLSF010000031.1, from coordinate 891 downwards.
CCGAAGCGGCGATATCATAAAGCGGGTTAACGGCCACGAACTGAACCAGATTGATCAGATGTACAAACTCTGGGAAAACATCAAGGACGATTCCTCCATCACCGTTGATCTGGAACGCAAGAAACAGATGTTTTCCTATGGTTTCGAGATCCGGGAATAGGTCCGCTGCCCGGGGAGCATCGCCTCGTCGGCGAGGATAGAGCATCTCTTTAAGACCGTGTACATACTCTTTCTGGGATTCATCCTCTATCACAGCATTGTTACCCTGCTTCACCACCAAGGTGGGTAAATCCTCAGTGGGGAACGGGCTCGGACTTGCCATCATCTACTCGATCGTCGACAAGCTTGGAGGCGGTATATTCGTTGAGACCGCCCTCGAGAAGGGGACCACCTTTTCGATTTATCTGCCCTACGAGGAAAGGACCGCAAGAACAACAGGGGATACAGGTAGGCATATTGGTGAATGGTGAAAAGAAGTGTAAAAACAACTGCTCATATTGTTTTATTTTATATAGATATTTTACTTGACACTGTGCCCGTTCGGTGGTAATATTGGCGAAATTTCGGATGCAGCAAACGAATGCGTCCGGGATTGACGAAAAGATACTATATTCCTGCACTGTTTCAGAGAGGGGAGCCGTTCCGATCGAGGGCGTTGAGATACAATACTCGGGCCGAAGGGAGGGGGAGGCGGCACCTCTTTACTGGAGAATGATAAATATTCCTTATACATTTTCTGAATCGATAACTATTCCTTATATTTCGAGAATTATTTAGTTTTTTGTAAAAATTTGCTTGCATTTTCAGAAAAAACCCTATACTCTTTGTTTGGCATACGGCCTATTTGAGGAAATTGAAGCTTCGCTTCGGCGGTTGATGATACATAGTGTA
>JAGLSF010000309.1 GCA_023136305.1 Spirochaetota bacterium | reverse complement strand
GGGAAATACGGTAAGGATGTTGTGGTGCTGAACAAGCTGCCTGTCAATGTACAGCACCTCGTCGGACAGGCATGAGGGTCTGTATTATTTCAATGCAACGCGAATATCCTGTCTGGAGATTCCAACTCGAATAATAATATCCAGAAATGTAAAGAAACTCCTCATCAAATTCCCAATCAGTCAATGCCACCTGCAAGGTGAAATCCTGCACTGACCTTATGGTAGGAAAATTCCCTGTGGACTCAACTTTGCATAGGATGTATTATTTTTTTTAAGCGCATAATCCGTTACAGCATCTGCCAATGAAAAAAACTCATACCATACTGATCATCGAAGATGATCAGAACATCGTCAATCTCATCTCCCTGCATATAAAGGACCTGGGATTCAAGACTGAGCACGCAGCCACCGGAACCGAAGGTCTTAGGCAATCCCTCGAACATGAGTACGACCTTATCATTCTGGATATTATGCTTCCCGGCCTGGAAGTGGGAACGCAGGTGGTCAGCGCATCACAAGCCGCCATCTCGAACACGAAAAGTGATACTTTCAGTATTTGTCACGTACAGCTATATTAGTAGAAGGCTCTCTGAGTGGAGAAAACATGCGTAACATATACATCCTGGGAATAGTTGTTCTCGCGCTTCTTATGCTGTCAGGCTGCGTGTCCGCATCAGGGACACGGGCAAGGGTATACCGTCGGAGGATATACCTCATATCTTTGACCGGTTCTATACGGGCGACAGCAGCAGGTCACGGTCGCTGCGCGGAAGCGGATTGGGGCTTGCCATTGCGCAGAAGATCATGGAGCTGCACTACAGCAGCATAACAGTGACCAGTAAACTGAACGAGGGAAGCGTATTCGAGTTTGACCTACCCTGCATTGACCACTGTACATGACCGTGATCATGCAGCGCTGCATATATCGAGCCCATGCGTAGCACCCCTCATCTGTATCCCATGAAAGGGGTAGTGGCGGTTAGTGGAAGAGGATCAGGAGAAGACGGCAGTTGACCTGCGCAACAAGATTGCATGGCCATCAGGGATATGAAAACAGCGAAAACCTATGTACAGTGGCTTAGGGGTTTCGATCCCTCTGTCCTTCAGACAAGGCACTCGAGGCTTGCCTTCTGGATCAATACCTACAACATGCTGACCATCCACGCCGTTCAGAAGAACATTGAAGAGAATCCGGATTTTACCCAGAGGGGCCATAAAAATATTTTTCAGAGGATCAAATTCTTCTGGTCGACAAAGCATGTGATAGGCGGAAAACAGTTCAGCCTCTATCAGATCGAGACCGGAATCCTGAGGAAGATGAATGAGCCGCGCATTCACTTCGCGCTCAACTGTGCATCGGCGAGCTGCCCGGTACTGAAGGACGGCCTGTACAGTGAAGAGTCACTGGAGCGGGAACTGGAAGCAGCGGCCAGTGCCTTTATACAGAGCTCTCTGGGTATAGTCATAGAAAAGGGGAACATGACTGTCCGGTTTTCCCGGATCTTCAAGTGGTACAAAAAGGATTTCAAAAGGGCAGCCGGGAGCGTCCTTGAATATGTAAAGGGATATCTTCAGGAAGGTGATCGTACATTTATCGACAGTTACATTTCAAACATATCAATTCACTATATGGAATATGACTGGGCCCTGCACACAACACACTGATGCATCATGTATTTCATTACCTTTGAAGCGCGTTATTTCCACATATAACATTGCCAGCATGAAAAACTTCAGAGGCCCCCATTAAACAAGAACCCCGACGAGGTAGGCCGCACTTCCTACCTGCATGATGAGAAAAGTCCGTGAGCCCAGCTTCTGGATGTGTTCCGTCGATTGGTTCTTCATCAGTGACCATGAAAGAAAGGCATAGGCAATGACAGGAACCAGTATGAATATAAGAAACACAAAGTCCCGAAAGAGGCGCACATCTAAAGATATGAAAAAGGGCAGCGGGTCCATCACCATGATGACCGCATAGAGGACAACCGAGATCTTTGCAGCGGTCCTCGTGCCGAACCTGGTGGCAAGCGTCCGGGTCCCGACCTTTCTATCCCCCTCAACATCACCTGCATCCAGCATGATCTCGAATGCCATGCCCACGATAAACCCCATAACAGCAAAGTAGATGATCAGCGGTTCGAGCATACCATCCGACACGAGAGAACCGAGAAATATCGACGCCACGTAGGCATAGGCAATAGTCATATTCTTTACAATGAGGATTCTCTTCAAACGGAGACTGTAGAGATAGAATAGGGGGAGGCTGACCAGCACAAGGGTCATTGCCCTGGGGTTCAGGAAGAAGGAAAGCAGGACAACAAGGGCGAATGCAGTTATCCCAGCAATGAGGGCAATTCTCTTCGACAACAGACCCAGCACGAGCGGCCTGTCCTGTCGCTCATTCTCCCTGTCACTCTCGTAATCGTAGAAATCGTTGAAGGCGAAGGCCCCAACCGCTGTGAAGAAGATAATAAAAAATGCAGCCACATATTCGATTTGAAACCCGCGCAGGTCTCCGGCAAGGACGCCGGCTATGAGGACATTGACTGCAGCAAAGAGTGAGGGCCCGATTCTAATGAGTTTTAAAAATGCCCGAATTGATTTCATCGCCATATCAGCGTAACCCCCTACATACTACCCCAATTTTGAATATATATCACCCAGATTCTGCATTAGAACAGAAGAAGAATTAGCAAGAAATGAAATAAATACTTTCCAGGCAACGACTTATATGATACCCTTCTGTCAAGGCAAAGACAAAGGGG
>JAGLSF010000308.1 GCA_023136305.1 Spirochaetota bacterium | reverse complement strand
CACCACTGGACTGCAAGCCAGGCAAAGATACCGGTAAGGGTGAACAGATCATCCACAAGCACCCATTCATCGGGTGCGTGCAGATTGTCGCCATGGGGACCCAGGATCACCACAGGCATGTGCTCACCGTACATAGCCATGTCGCATGAAAAGGGAGCACCGCCAACCGGGGCCTTTCCTCCGGTATACGCACCATACGCCTCGAGGAGGCATTTCACTGCATCTGCATTCCTATCGGTCTCCCAGGCTCGCACGTAATGGTAGTCCCTCTTCAGATCGAGCGTGAAGAGCTTCAACAGTTCGTCCCGGGAAGCAGCCTCCTCCCAGTAGCGCTCAAACTGACGGTAAAACTCCTCCTCTGTCATGCCGGGATAACACCACACGACCCAGGATATCTTCGTAATGAGGGGTATGCCCAGCTGTGTGAACTCACCGGGCGTCCTCGAGTCGATGTTCCACAATACAACGTTCAGCTCCTTGCCGCTGTCGGCAAACAGGGGATGGCTGTTCTGCTCGCGCCACTTCTCCTGCCAGCGCCCAAAAAGCTCGATGGCCCGTGCTGCACCAAAAATAGGATTAGGGATGGAAAATCCCATGTAGGGAATGCCGGCCCTGCCGTGCAGGGTGAGATCGCCGAGAAAGGCACCAAGGCAGGCGGGGCACAACTCCATGCGTGTGGGTTCGGTGAGAAGGGCAAGATCGGCATTGTACCCCTTGAGTCGCGCTGCCAGTGTACCGTTTCCTCCGGCAAACTCCTCGTCCACGAGGCTCTCAAAGAGAATGTCTCCCCGTGGTTCGAATCCGATCTCCCTCAGGAGCTTCACAGCCATGAATGCTGCTGTGAGCCCGCCCTTTAAATCTGCTGCCCCTCTGCCGTAAAGCCTGCCCTCCCTGACCGCTGGGCTGAAGGGCCGGGTGACCTCCCAGTTGTCCGGCTCGTAAGGGGCCACATCGATGTGCCCGCTCAGGAGAAGTGAACGGCCTTCGCCGGCCCCTTTCCACAGACCAACCACGTTGCGCCGGTCGTCGGGATAGTTCCTTCCCGTGAGCCAGGATGGATGTTTCGTAATCCCGGACACACTTGTGGGTGTGAACTCATCGACCTCAAGGCCTATTCGTCTGCACGAGTCGGCTATGAAATCCTGCGCCTCTCCCTCATTACCGTCGGGCGGCCTGTTTTCAGATGGGAATCGGATGAGCTCCTGTGCCCAGTCGAGTATCTCCCCTTTTCTCCGTACGACCTCTCTCCGGATGTCTTCGAGATCAATCCGGCTCACAGCTCAATAACCTCTCGCCTGTAGCTCGTAAGTTCGCGGACCCCCCTATCGGTGACCAGTATACCGTCCTCAATGCGAAGTCCATACTCTCCGTCGCAAAGCCAGATATCCACGTTGAAGAGCATGTTCGGCTCTATGGTGAAGTCTGCCTCTTTGGCCAGCCACAGTCCCTCCACCTCCGAATGACCGGTTCCGTGGGCAGGACCGTAAAGCGTAGAATTCTCGAATCCGTATTTGGCAAGGATATTGTAGTAGCCGTCGAACACGCTCGATGCCTCGATTCCGGGCTTCACCGTTTCGATGGTGAATGCCATGGCCTCGAGGGCAACCTCCATGAGTTTTCGGGCAGGCTTCGGCATGGTGCCGAAAGAAAAGGCGCGGCACATGTTGCCGCAGTATCCCGTAAACTTGGCGCCAAAGGTGAACTGAATGAGCTCGTTTTCCTGCACTGCCCTGTTTGTGGACCTGCACAGGCTCAGCGGGGTGTTGGGTCCAGAGCACACCCAGGCGGGATAGGGCGTCCCTTCTGCACCCGCCGTAATCATCTCCGCGCGTGCAAAAGCTTCGAGCTCCCATTCACGCATGCCGGGCTTTGCCTCCTCGAGCGCTTTCTGCATGGCCTGCTCGGTGATTCGATAGGCTTGGGCAATGTAGGGGATCTCCACGTCAGATTTGACTGCCTGTGCTCTGAGAACGATGTCGTCCGCGGGTATGATCTCAGCGCCTGTCCGGACCTTACCGAGGTCCTTCAGCAATATGTGGGGAAATATGTTCCAGTTGGCAATACCGATTCGTTTCGGTTTACTGCCCAGGGCATCTAGCACGATGCTCTCCATGGATTCTCCCGATACTTCGGGTACCCATTCGGGAGGAGAGGTTTCCACGAGCAGCGGATTGACCTTTATTACCGGCACGGTGGAAAACCCCTGCGCAAATTCGAGTGACTCTGGGCCCCCGGTCACAAGCACCGCATTGCCCTCACTGGGTATAACAACGACAGCGAAATCGAAGAAGGGCCAGAACCCGGTGAAGAACCTCGATGTGGCCGACTCATTCTCGCTCGAATAGCCGATTAGTACATCGATATTTTCCCTCTGCAGCTCCTCCTGTACACTCTTTACTCTTCGCTCAAATTCCGAAGCAGGCAACGGTTCCAATCTCATGGTATCACTCCTTGTGCATGATGAGTAAAACGCCATTGTATGGTGTGAGTTGGTAAATGTCAACGCCGCCCTGTAAACCATACGCAAACCATATGGGGACAGCTCACTTTGAGTACTAAAGCTATTTGTATTGATACCCTGCAGCGGTGTGTACTATACTGGTACAAGCTCTACCGGGAGATGTTATGGACGAGAAAAAGGCTTTTCATGATCTGAAAACAATCTTCACCAGAGCGGTCGACAGCGTTAATCCCGAAAACCTGATCCGGGACCGCCTGAACATAAACGGAGACAGGCTCACCATCACCTCCGAGGGTGGCAACCTCGAAATCGATCT